>JAQGMQ010000024.1 GCA_028292305.1 Rhodoferax sp. | reverse complement strand
TCGATACCTCCCTGCTCCCGCGGCGGGAGGGCACGGATGGCACAAATGGCGCGGGGCATCAAGGGCCACCGCTGCCGGTCGTCGTTTATGGCGGCGGCGAAACCGGCTGCGAGACCGCGGAATTTTTGTCCGCCGCGGGCTGGCACGTGGTGCTGGTCACCCGATCGCGGCTGGACGACCTGGCGCGGGCGGCTGAGCCGATGTACCGCCGGCAATTGCGTAAGCGCCTTGCAGCCAATGGTCATATCCGCATCATGCCGCTCACCACGCTTGCGGCCATTCATGGCGACCGGGTGAGCCTGCAACTGGCCGAGGGGGACGATTTCGACCTCCGTGCCACGGCGCTGGTGATGGCCCAGGGCCGCGCGTCCAGCGATGTATTGGTGGCACCCCTGCGGGCGGCGGGTGTGGTGCATGCGGTCGTCGGTGACGCGCGGACCATCGGGCGCATCGGCGATGCCGTGCATGCGGCGCACGATGCCGTGCGGGTGCTGGCTGGCGGCTTGTCAAGAATCTAGATGCGGCTGGCCGGCACTGAAGAGCGGCTCAGAAAAGGTTCATAAGACGAACCCTGCTTTTAGGCGTTTTCGGCACCCCACAGACGATCTGTCTTACCATTCTTCAAGCAACACAAGTCACATGCCAAGGTACCGGATGATGACTCAAAAAGCGGCCCGAGCCGCGGGTGTTGCGATGCCGGTTCCAACTGGAGACAAACATGAAGATATTCATCCGATGGGCGGCCGTTTCGGTCATGAGCATCGCATGCGCCACGAGCCATGCACAGTCCAAGGAACCCATCCGTGTCGGATGGATGGCTTCGTTGACAGGACCACTTGCGACAGCGGCGATCGGCATCGACCAGGGTGTGCGCTTCGCGGTCGACGAGATCAACGCGGCCGGCGGCATCAACGGCGCAAAGCTCGAACTATTGACACGCGACACCGCCGGAGACCCGAACAAGGCTGCCACTTTCGCGCAGCAGCTGGTGCATGCCGACAAGGCGCAGATAATGATCGGCCCGGTGAACTCGGGCGAAGCCTTGGCCACCGTGCCCCTCGTGGCCCGAACCGGCACGCCGAACATCGTGATCGGCGCGGTCGAAGAACTTACGAACCCGGCCAAGTACCCGCGCGCCTTTCGCGTCATCAACACCACCACGCAATGGGTCACGGCCGCCGATGACTACGTCATCAATTCGCTGAAGCGCAAGAAGATCGCGCTGATCGGCGACACCACCGGTTACGGTACCGTCAGCGTGCGCACGGCAACCGAAGACCTGAAGAAGAAAGGCGTGACGCCCGTCTACACAGTGCTGATCGACCCAAACAAGACCGATCTGTCCGACGAGATTGCCAAGGCCCGGGCCGCCGGCGCCGATGTACTGATGCCATGGTCGGCCGCCACCGGCGTGCTGGCGCGGCTGTTGAACGCGCGCGGCGATGCGGCCTGGGACGTACCCGTGATCGGACACCCATCGGTCATGGCGCTGCCGCTCAAGCAACTGCTCAACAAGCCGACCTACTGGGACGGCGTGTACGGCTCGGGTTATGTGGCAACTTCGTACGATGCAAGCGGCAAGCTGCCCGAGCGCACCCAGGCGTTGCTCGACAAGATCCGCCCTAAGCTCGGCGGCAAGGACGTGGACATTCTTTTCTGGTGGATCGGGCTGGGTTACGACGCGGTGAAGCTGGCCGAACATGGCATACGCACGGCCGGTTCCACTGACCCGGCGGCGATCCAGAAAGCGCTTGAGGAAACCCGGGGATTCAAGGCCGTGCTGTCGGTGCTGAGTTACGCGCCGGACAAGCGCGACGGGTTCGCCGACGACCAGATCGCCATCGACATCGCGAACACGTTCAAGGACGGCAGCTTCAAGCTCGCACCCAAGTAAGCCCGGCGGCTATTGCTCACCAAAGTCATGTTGAACACATTTGTCACCGGTCTGGCCACCGGCGCGCTCTACGCCATCGTCGCCATGGTCTTCAACATCATGTACTCCACCTCTAAGGTGCTGTCGCTGACAACCGGCCACATGGCGATGTTGGGCGGCGTGTTCGGGGCCTACATGATTTCGGGGCTCGGCCTGTCGGCCTGGATCGCACTGCCGATGGCGGTTGTGATCGGGGCGGTCTTCGGCTTTTTGACCGAGTTCATCGCTATCCGCCGCGTGCTGCGTTCCGGGAACGAGCATCTTTGGGTGCTGAGCACTCTGGCCCTGGGCACTATCGTGCAGCACCTCATGGCGCTATGGTGGGGAACCGAGCCGAAGCCGTTTCCGCGCCTGATCGCGCAGGATTTTTCATCGGGCCTATGGGATCAGAAGTATTGGCTTCCGATCGCCGTGGCCGTCATTGCCTCGCTCGGTCTTTCCTGGTTCTACCGGCGCACCCTGCTCGGGCGGGTGTTCACCGCTGTGGCCGAAGACCCGTTCGCGGCACGTGCGCGCGGCGTCTCCGTGGACCGCATCCGCTCGATGTCCTTCGCCATGGCCGGGGCGCTGGGCGCGCTCGCCGGTTTTGCCGCCGGACAGCTCACCTTCGCGTTTTTCGCTTTGGGCATGTGGCTCACGCTTTCCGGCTTCATTGCGCTAGCCGCGGGTGGCCTGGGAAGCAATTTGGGCGCGCTGGTCGGTGGCCTGCTGCTCGGACTGCTGAGCGCCTTCAGCACCTACTTTTTCGGGGCCGAATACCAGCAGACGGTGTCGGTCGGACTGCTGCTGCTCGTGTTGCTGGTCAAACCCGCCGGGCTCTTCGGCAAGTCTGTGGCGAGGCCTGTATGAGCGTTGCGCACGAAGGTACTTCAGTCAACGACTTCGCACCCGCATCGGCCCGGACAGGAAAGCCAATGACGAAACAACCCGCGAAGCCAGGCCTGCGCCTTCAGCTGGCGCGAGCCACGCCGCTCATCGCCCTGATCTTGCCGTTCGCCGTCGGCAATGAATACCAGCTGCATGTGCTGACCGTCATCGGCATCTACTGGGTGCTGGTCGCCGGGTTGAACCTGGTCATCGGTTTCGCTGGCCAGCTCTCGGTGGGCCACGTCGGCTTGCTCGCCATTGGCGCCTATGCCACGGTCATCATCACGGCGCGTTGGGGCGTCGATCCGCTAGTGGCGATGGCGCTCGCCGGGGCGCTGGGCGGAGTTTGCGGTTTTCTGCTGGGCCTGCCCTCACTGCGTCTGCCCGGCTTCTATTTCGCGATGGCCACGCTGGCGTTTTCGCTGATCGTCACCGAACAACTGGTGGCGCACAACACGCTGACGGGCGGCGGCGCCGGCATGTCGGCTCCGCAGTTTCAGGCGCCTTTCGATACGGCACGGGGTTTCTATTATTTGGTCGTGGTCATCGCCCTGGTGATAACCTGGCTGGCCTGGAACATTGGTCGAAGGATGTGGGGCCGCGGGCTGATCGCACTGCGTGACAGTGAAGTCGCCGCGGTGGCAGTCGGCATACCTGTCTTTCGCCTGAAGCTGGCGGTGTTCACCTTCAGCGGCGTCACGGCGGGGGTTGCCGGTGGCTTGTTTGCTTCGCTGCAAGGCTATATCACGCCCGAAGCCTTCATGTTCGAGCTTGGCATGTTCTTCTTCATCTGCATCATCATCGGCGGCAATGGCAACATCGTCGGGCCCTTCGCGGGCACCGTGATCCTCACGCTTTTACCCGAAGTGGCCGCGCCCCTGGCCAAGATGGGCAATCTGCTGTACGGCGTGTTACTGCTCGTCTCGGTGCTGCTGATACCCAAAGGCATCGGCAGCGCGGTCAGCGCCTGGGTAGACCGGCACCGCGAACGCCGGCGTGCCGCCGCCATCGTGCCGCAACCGGCCCAGCTCGCCGCAGCCCTGGCGAAGCCAATGCCGCCTCGGAAGGAGTCGGCATGATCGGCGCCGCCGTTCATGCGGGCGAGGCGCCTGACGAGGCAGTCGCTGCCGACGGCGCATTCAACGCGCGCGGTTTGACCAAACACTTCGGGGGCGTGGCGGCGCTGTCGGACGCATCCATCCGCGTGCTTCCTGGAGAGATCCACGGGCTCATCGGACCCAACGGCAGCGGCAAGACGACGATGCTCAACGTCCTGACCGGCTATTACCCGCTGGACCAGGGCAGCATCCACCTTGGCGATGAAGATCTCACGGGCGCAACGGTGCAGCGACGGGCGTTCGCCGGGGTCGCCCGCACTTTCCAGGCGCCGCGGCTTCTGCCTACGCTCAGTGTTCTCGAGAACGTGATGCTGGGCGCTTGGCGCGACTTGCGTGCCGGCATGGTAGGCAGCATGTTCTCGTCTGCCCTGGCCCGGCGCGAGGACCGTGAATTGTCGGAGCGGGCGGCCGAGTTGCTGGTGGGCATTGGCCTCGGACATGCCATCGACGAACGCGCCGATGTGTTGGAACATGGCGAGCAGCGTTTTCTCGAGATTGCCCGTGCGCTGGCAAGCCGCCCCCGCTTCATCCTGCTTGACGAGCCGGCCGGCGGCCTGAGCTTCAACGAAATCGACAGCCTCGGCGAAGTACTGACGACGCTACGGCAAGCGGGCATCGGCGTGCTGCTGGTCGAGCACCACACTGACTTCGTCTTTCGCATCTGCGACCGCGTCACGGCGATCGATTTCGGCCGTGTCGTCGCTTGCGACACGCCCGACAAGGTGCGTGCCAACGCGGACGTCATCCGCATCTATCTGGGAGCTTGAGACGATGTCGGCCGAATCAACGCAAACCCACGAAAGGCCCTCCGAAGCGATACTTCGCGTGCGGGATCTGGTCGTCGCCTACGGCAAGGCCGAGGTTGTTCATGGCCTGTCTTTCGAGGTCAGGACAGGTGAATTCGTGGTCATGCTGGGGCGCAACGGCGCCGGCAAAAGCACGAGCCTGTGCGCCGCATCGGCGCTCATTTCGAAGCGCTCGGGCAGCATCGAATTCGCCGGCTCCGACATGTCCGGCGCAAGCAGCTCGGCCATGGTCCAGGCGGGGTTGATCCATGTGCTTGAAGGCCACCGCGTGTTCCACGCTCTGAGCGTCGAGGAAAACCTCATGCTCGGCACCTGGGCCAGCGGGCGCCGCGGCGATCGCTCGCGGCTTGACCGTATCTACGCGCTCTTTCCCGAACTCGCCGAAAAACGCCACCAGCTTGCGGCACGGTTGTCAGGCGGCCAGCAGCAGATCCTCGCGGTTGGCGCCGGTGTGATTGCGGACCCCCGGCTATTGGTGCTGGACGAACCTTCGGCCGGCCTGGCGCCGATGGTGATCACGCGAATCCTCGATGCGGTGGCCGCGCTCTGCCGGGAGGGCATGGCGATCCTGTTGGTCGAGCAAATGGTGGAAACGGCCCTTCGGTTCGCGGACTACGCCTACCTCATCGAGACCGGCCGGATCGTCGGCGAAGGCAGGCCGCAGGAGATTCGCGACAGCGAGGCGTTGCGCAGCGTCTACCTTGGGCATCACGCGACCGCGTGACGAAGACAACTCAATCTATGAGGAGCATGTGTCGTGGATTCTCACATCGGTAAAAACAGACAGACCCCCGCTACGCCCCGCTGGAAGCAGCGTCCCGAGGGGTCCAACTGGGGTGATTTCGGCCCGGACGACCAGATCGGCCGACTCAACCTGCTTACACCTGAGCGTGTCAGACGCGCCGCCGCGGAGGTACGCGATGGGCATACCTTCTGCCTCAGCCTGCCGCTCGACTATCCCGGCGGCAACCTGCTGAATCCCCGCCGGCATCCGCCCGTGCTGCGGCCGACGGTTCGCAACGGAAGGCCAAATCTCAACTACGTCATGGCCGACGACTACCCGAGGCTGACCGACGTGATGAACGACGATGCCGTCATTCTGCACACCCAGTACTCGACCCAGTGGGACGCTTTGTGCCACGTCGGCCAACTCTTCGACGGCGACGCCGATGGCACACCGGAGCCGCGCTACTACAACGGCTTTCGGCCAGGCATCGATGTGGTGGGCCCCACAGATGCGGAAGACGCCGGCGCGGTCGGCATGGTGCCTTACCGGGCGACGTCCTACGCCAAGGCTTTGGGCATCGAGAACATGGCGAAGGCCTGCGTGCAGGGACGCGGCGTGATGGTCGACCTGCACGCGCACTTCGGCAACGCGCAGTCGATGGTGGGTTACGACGCGTTCATGCGTGTGCTCGAAGCCGACAAGGTCGAAGTCGAAGAGGGAGACATGTTGTGCCTGCACACTGGCTACGCGGAAGTGGTGCTTGGCATGAACCGCCAGCCGGACGTCGAGACGCTGGAACACAGCTGCGCCAGCCTCGATGGCCGTGACCAACGGCTGCTGCAGTGGATCACCGACTGTGGACTTGCGGTCATCGCGGCCGACAACTATGCGGTCGAAGGCCTGCCCGCGACAGACGCTCCCGGGTACTGCGCGATGGCACCTTTACATGAACACTGCCTGTTCAAGCTCGGCATCCACCTGGGGGAGCTCTGGCATCTGACGCCGCTTGCCAAATGGCTGCGAGCCAACGGACGTTATCGCTTCATGCTGACCGCCCCGCCGCTTCGCCTGCCGGGTTCGGTGGGTTCGCCGGTGACGCCGGTCGGAACGGTCTGAATCCGGAGCCGCCATGCATGCCTCGAACTCCAGCCTCAACGCGGTTCAGAAAGCCTGCCAGATCCTGACCGAACTCGCCAATCCGGGGCCGCACCGATTATCCAACATCGTAGCCGACACGGGCTTCAACAAGGCCACCACGCTCCGGCTGCTGGACATGCTCACCAGCTCGGGTTTCGTCGTCCGCGACGCGTTCGACAAGAGTTATTCGCTTGGCAACGAAGCTTACGTGATGGGCGCGGCGGTGGCGCGGCGCACACCGCTGCCCGATTGCGCGCTGGCCAGCCTTGTGAAAATTGCCGAGCTTTCGGGCGATGCCGCCTGCTTGTGCATTCCGTGCGGCAACGATTCCGTCTGCATCGAGCGGCACGAGGGCGCCAATGCCGTGCAGGCCAATTACATGCACGTGGGGCGTCGACTGCCTCTGGGTATCGGAGCCGCCGGGCTGGCGCTGCTTGCCTGGCTGCCGGAAGAAGAAATCGACGCGGTGACGGCGCGAAACATCTCCGCCATCGCGCGTTTTCCACGGCTCGATGTCCGTCGTATTCGCCGCGCCGCCGAGGAGGCGCGCACGCGGGGCTACGCCATGTCGGCCAACATCGTGTGCATCGGCACTGGCGGCATCGGGGTTCCGATCCTCGACGTGGAAGGACGGCCGATTGCCGCCATCGGTGTTACGGCGTTGGCCAGGCGCCTGATCAGCCAGGAAAAAATGCTGGCCGACCTCTTGCTCGAAGAAGCCGCGCTGATCGAGCGGCGGCTGCGCCAGCACACCGCGGCCAGGGCGCCGTTGCGCCATAAAAGCACGCAGACCGGACAGGCGGCTCATGTCGGCGGTTGACACGGTTCTTGTCATCGGCGCTTCGGGCGTCGTGGGACAGGCCGTGCTGCGCCATTTCGCCGGCTTGCCGGGTTGGCGGGCGATAGGGGTGTCGCGGCGACGCCCCGTCAACGTGCCGGAAGGCTTCACGCATGTGTCCGTCGACCTGCGGGACCGCGCAGCCTGCGAGGCCTGCTTCGGTGCGATGCGCAACGTCTCCCATGTGGTGTACGCCGCCGTGCAGGAAAGCCAGGGGCTCGTGGCCGGCTGGGCCGATCAGGACCAGATGCAGCTGAACCTGCAGATGCTGCGCAATGTGGTCGAACCCCTGGAGCGTGCCGCGCGCGGTCTTCGCCACATCAGCATCCTTCAGGGGGGCAAAGCCTATGGCATCCACCTGGACCCGCACATCAAAGTGCCGGCGCGAGAACGCTGGCCCCGGCATCCGCATGCAAATTTCTACTGGCTGCAGGAAGATTACCTGCGCGAGCGGCAGCCCTCGTCGGGCTGGTACTGGACTGTGTTGAGACCGCGGCTGGTGTTCGGCGACGGCCTTGGCAGCAACATGAACCCCTTGCCGGCGATTGCCGTCTACGCCAGCCTGCTGCGTGAACAGGGCCTGCCGCTGACCTACCCGGGCGGGCCGCCGCGCGTCTACCAAGCAGTCGACGCAGACTTGATTGGGCAGGCTTGTGCTTGGGCCGCCACATCGCCGCACAGCCGCAATGAAATTTTCAACCTGGCCAACGGCGATGAATTCGTCTGGGAAAACGTCTGGCCTGTCATCGCCGAGATGATGGAAATGGACGTCGGCGAGCCTTCGCCGCAACTGCTTGCCCAGACCATGCCGCCGCAGGAGGCAGCATGGGCCGACCTGGTGCGCCGTCGTGATCTTTCGGCTCCAGCGAGCTTCAAGCAATTTGTCGGTCAGGGCTTCGCCTATGCCGACTTCCAGTTCGCAACCGGCATACAGGGACCCTTGCCAGCCTCGCTGGTGAGCACCATCAAGATCCGCCAGGCGGGCTTCACTGCCTGCATGGATACCGAAGACATGTTGCGGAAATGGTTCCGCCGTTACCAGGAACTCGGCTGGCTCGCCCGGCCTCGCGACACACCATGACCAACACCTTCTCGAGCCTTCGCGCTGCCGCATGTCTGTGCCTGGCGCTATGCGGCCTCGCACACACCCAGGCGCAAGCGCAGAAAAGCTTTCCGACGCGGCCCATCAACGTCATCTCCGGCTTCGCCACCGGCGGCTCCGTGGATGTGCTGACCCGTGTGGTCGTTGAGCAGATGGCCCGCGACCTCGGCGAGCCCCTGGTGGTGCAGACCATCGCCGGGGCCGGCGGCACCATCGGCTCGGCACGCGCGGCCCATTCGCCGCCCGATGGCTACACCCTGGTCGCCGGCAGTTCGGGCTCGAACGCCGCCGCCTATGCCACTTATGAAAAGCCGCCCTACAGCCCCGATGACTTTCATGCCGTCGGCCTGCTGGCCATCATTCCTTCGGTGGTGATCGTCAAGAAGGACCTGCCTGTGACGACCTTGGCTGAACTGGTGGCCTACGCGCGGGCCCATCCCAACAAGCTCTCATTCGGCCATCCCGGCGTCGGGAGTTCCGTTCATCTGCAATGCGAACTCTTCAAGCAGGTGGCCGGCATCGATATTCAGATGGTGCCCTACCGCGGGGCCGGACCCTTGATGGGCGACGTCATCGGCGGACAAATCGACGGCGCCTGCGACGCCGCGCCCTCGTCGACCGGCCCGTCGCAAGCCGGTCAGATTCGCGCCATTGCGGTGATGGGGGATCGGCGCGCATCGTCCATGCCCGAAATTCCCACCACCGTGGAGTCTGGCATGCCCAAGCTGCAGGGTGCGGCCTGGGTCGCGCTGTTTGCGCCGAAGGGCACGCCCGATGCCGTGCTCGACCGGCTCAGCCGCGCGCTGGACAGCGCACTCGACAGCGCCGAAGTGCAGCAACGGCTGGCCAAGCTGGGCACCAGCACGCCGACTTCGGCACAGCGCGGTCGTGTCTACAGCGAGCAGTTCGTGCGCGACGAGATTGCGAAATGGGACCAGGTCGCCCGGGCCGCGCAAGTGCCCAAGCAGTGATGAATACGCCCTTGCTCAAGGAGAATAGATAGTGTCTTGGATCACAGGTGTGGGGTTGACCCCTTTCGGCCGCCATGAGGGCTGCAGCTCCATGGATCTAATGGCCACCGCGGCGCAAAGGGCCATGGCCGACGCCGGGCTCAAGCGCAAGGACATCGACGGGCTGGTCTGCGGTTATGCGACGACCTTTCCGCACATCATGCTGTCCACGCTTTTCGCCGAACATTTTGGCATCCAGCCGCGTTATGCACACGCGGCGCAGGTCGGGGGCGCGACGGGTTTTGCATTAATCATGCTGGCGCACCTGATCGTGCAGGGCGGCGCGGCCGACCACGTCATGGTAGTGGCAGGCGAGAACCGGCTCACCGGGCAGACCCGCGACATGACGATGCAGACCTTGGCCCAGGCCGGCCATGCGCGCTACGAAGTGCCGCTCGGCCCCACGGTGCCGGCTTATTACGGGCTGGTGGCCTCGCGGTACATGCATGAGTTCGGTACCACAGAACGCGATCTGGCCGAGCTCGCGGTGCTGATGCGCACGCACGCCATGGGCCATCCGGGCGCGCAGTTGCGCGAGCCGATCGCGGTGGCCGACGTGTTGGCATCGGCACCGATCGCACCGCCGCTCAAGCTGATGGATTGTTGTCCCATCTCTGATGGCGCCGCCGCGTTCATCATCAGCCGCGAACCGGTGTCTCAGCACTGCCTGCGCATCGTGGGCGCGTCGCAGGCCCACACCCACCAGCACGTGACGGCGGCGCGTGATCTTGCGAACTTCGGGGCAAAAGATTCGATGGCCCGGGCCATGGCGCAGGCGGGCATTGGCGTCGGCAATGTCGGCTACGCAGCGGTCTACGACAGTTTCACGATCACGCTGACCATCCTGCTCGAGGAGATTGGCCTGTGCGGCAGGGGCGAGGCCGGTGTCGTGGCCGCTTCCGGCAGGTTCGGCCCATGCGGGGAAGTGCCCCTCAATACGCACGGGGGGCTGCTTTCGTACGGACATTGCGGCGTAGCCGGTGCGCTGGCGCATTTGGCGGAGGCGCATGTGCAGATGACGCGCCGCGCGGGAAGCCGGCAGATCACGCGCGAGCCAAACTTGGCCATGCTGCATGGCGACGGCGGAATCATGTCCTCGCATGTCAGCCTCATTCTGGAGAGATCGTGATGAACGCAACGCTGGTGGCGCCTTTGCCGGCCAAGGTCGATGACGCGGACTGGATGACCGGTCACGAAGTGCTGCTGTACGAGCAGTGCGCAGCGTGTGGATCGTCCGCCTATTTCAGGCGCGGCTTTTGCGCCGTGTGCGGCGCTTCGGACGTGCGGACCCTCGCCTCCGAGGGGCTCGGATCGGTCTACGCCGTGACCACGGTGGTCCGGGCGCCATCGCCCGAGTGGAAAGCCTTGGCCCCGTACGCGCTGTTGCTGGTCGACCTCGACGAAGGTCCGCGCGTAATGGTGCATGGGCTGTCCGGCCTGTCGATCGACGACCGAGTGCGCATTGGCTTCGTCCGGCTTGGTGATCGGCTGGTTCCGCGGGCCGAACTATTTTCTTCATCAACAAAGGCAAACCCATGAGTCCGAGTGAACCAACGGATGCATACGCTGCACTGGCAGAAGACCTTCGCTATGTCATCAATCCGAAGTCGATCGCCGTCGTTGGCGCGTCGGACAACGTCGACAAGCTGGGAGGGCGCTGCCTTCAGTACCTAAAAAAGTTCGGCTTTCAAGGCCGTATTTTCCCGATTAACCCGGCCAGAACCGAGACCCAGGGCGTCAGGACCTATGCGAGTTTCGACGCCTTGCCGGAGACCGCAGAAGTCGCGGTGATCGCCTTGCCGGGAGCGCAGGCGGTAGACGCGGTGGAACAATGCGCGCGCCATGGCACACGCGTCGTTGTTATCCTGACGGCTGGCTTCGGCGAGACCGATGAGGCGGGCAAGGCGCAAGAGCGGCGCATGGTGGCCATTGCACGTGCGGCCGGAATGCGCCTGATTGGCCCGAATACACAGGGCGTGTCCAACTTTCAAAACGGTGCCATCGCCAATTTCTCGACCATGTTCGTCGAGACCACACCCAGGGACGGCCCGGTCGCCATTGTCTCGCAAAGCGGCGGCGGGTCGTCGGTTCCCTTCGGACTCCTGATAGAACGCGGCATCGGCGTGCGCTACTGCCATGCCATCGGTAATCAGTGCGATGTGACCGTGTCCGAGCTGGCGCTGGCAACGGCGCGCGACCCCGAGGTAAAGCTGCTGCTGTTGTACCTTGAGGGCATCCCGGACGCCAACCACATCGCCGAACTCGGCGCCGTGGCCCGAGCCCGAAGCTTGCCGGTGCTGGTGGTGAAGTCCGGACGCACCCCCGCGGGCCAGCGCGCCTCCCTGTCGCATACGGGTTCGCTTGCGACCGAGGACCGGATCGTCGACGCCTTCCTGGCGCACCATGGCTTGCTCCGGGTTGACGGCATGGAAGAAATGGTCCAGGCGGCCGAACTCTATCTGCGGGGCTGGAAGCCACTTGGCAGGCGTCTGGTGGTGATCAGCAACTCAGGCACGGCCTGTGTGCTCACCGCCGATGCGGCCACCCGTGTCGACATGGCGATCAATGAGCTGCAGCCCGGCACCCGTGCCGAACTGGCAAAGGTGCTGCCGGGGTTTGCCAGCACTGTGAACCCGGTGGACATTACCGCGGCGCTGCTGAGCAACAGCCGGCTGTTTGGCGACATCCTGCCGATCATTGCCCGGGATCCGGGCGCAGATGTGTTTCTGATCTCGGTGCCGGTGGCCGGCCGAGGCTACGACGTGGATGCTTTCGCTCGCGACGCGGCCGCCTTTGCGGCGAGCACGGGCAAGCCGGTGGTCGTGATTGCGCCACAGCCCAAGGTGGCCGGGCTTTTCAAGGCGGCCGGACTGCCGGTCTTTCCGTTGGAAAGCCAGGGGGTTGCCGCGCTGGCCCAGTTCATCCAACTGCACGAAACGCTGGACCGTGCGCGCGAGGGCAGGGGGCCTGGGCGCACACCGGTCATCGAGCCGAGGCCGGCATCGTCGCGCCAGCAGGTGTTGAACGAGGCGGACGGGCTGGCACTGGTGGCGGCACACGGTGTGCCGACGGTGGCGTATCAGTTATGCCGCTCAGAGGACGAGGTCGTTGCGGCCCGGCGGGTTCTTGGCTGGCCGGTGGCGATCAAAGGCTGCACCAGCGCGGTAACTCACAAGTCAGACATCGGCCTGGTGCATCTGGATGTAGCCGATGACGACCAGGCCCGCGCGTCATGGCGGGCTATCAACCAGGCAGCCGGCAACGCCGGGGTGGCGCTGGATGGCGTACTGGTTGCCAAGATGGCACGCGGCCGGCGCGAGATGATCCTGGGCGCGCACCGTGATCCCACGTTCGGCGCCGTGATCACGGTGGGCGACGGCGGAAAATACGTCGAACAACTGCCCGACTTCCAGCTCTGCATGGCCAACGCCACACGTGCGGAGTTCGGCCGGGCGGTGCGTCATTTGCGCATTGCCCCGATCTTCGCCGGCGTCCGCGGCGAGGCGGCGATGGACGTCGAAGCGCTGGTCGATGCCTTGCTCGCGTTGGGAAAACTCATGACCCAGACGCCGGAAATCGCCAGCATCGACCTCAACCCCGTGATCCTGTACGACCTGGGAAACGGCTGCCTGGCCGTCGAC
Source organism: Rhodoferax sp. (assembly GCA_028292305.1). GTDB lineage: Bacteria > Pseudomonadota > Gammaproteobacteria > Burkholderiales > Burkholderiaceae_C > Rhodoferax_B. The sequence continues at coordinate 5,744 of JAQGMQ010000024.1, read as the reverse complement.
TCGGTGATTGTCAAAGACCTGGCGTGATGTATTCCCACCGGTGCCTGCAGGCCTGGAGCGCGAGGCGCCCCGCATGAGGGTCTGTGTGTATGGTGTCGGCGCCGTGGGCTCGTATCTGCTCGGCCGCCTGGCGAGCATCAAGGGCATCACGCTTTCGGCGGTCGCGCGGGGCGACAACCTGCGTGTGTTGCAGACCACCGGCGTCCGCATCGAGGGCCCGAACGGCATGTCCTTTTCGGGGCGGCCCGATGCGGCGACCGACCAACCCGAAACCCTGCCGCCGCAAGACCTCGTGTTCGTGACGCTCAAGTCGAATGCGTTGCCCGGCGTGGCCGAAGCACTGAAAGCATTGCTCGGGTCGCATGGCCATGCGGTGTTTGCCACCAACGGCATTCCGTGGTGGTGGAACCATGGCTATTTGGATGGCGGCTCTTTGCCTCTGCTCGATCCGGCCGGGACGTTATGGAACGTGCTGACACCGCAGAAAGCGCTGGGCTGCGTGGTCCACTCCGGCAACGAAGTCGTCACCCCGGGCCTCATACGACACAACGGCAGCAACTTCTGGCCGGTGGGCGAGCCGGACAATACCGACAGCTATAGGCTTCGCCTGACCGTGGAGCTACTCCAGTCCGCCGGTCTGGGCGCCATCGCTTCGACGAACATCCGCCGCGAGGTGTTCGCCAAGCTGTTGCGCAACGCTTCCGTGAACGGCATCTGCGCACTGACGGGTCTCCCGGTGGAGTGGCTGTCGCAGGAGCCGAGCGTCATGGCTCTGACCCTGGCGGTGATGGACGAGGTGGTGCTAATCGCTAAGGCACATGGGGTCGACATCGGGGAGGAAGCGGCCCGGTATCGAGAGCTCCCGACGCCGGGCCCGGACCAGCCGATGGCGCTTGGCCTCCGGCCATCCATGTTGCAGGACGTTCTGGCGCGTCGCCCGATGGAAGTGGAGGCTATCGTCGGCCAAACCTGTGCCTTTGCCCTGGAGGCTGGCTTGGCCTGCCCTGCTTTGACTGCCATCCTTCCGCTTCTGCGCGGGTTGGATATGCGCCGGGCTTTGGCCTGACTAACTGGAACGCGCTGGACGGCCAGTCGCACGCGCTCGGCCGGTGGGATTGGCCCACTGAGCTGTGGGCGACTTCGTTCCGGCTACAACCGTACACTTAACTGTCCAGCTTGCTCGCCGCCGAGGTGTTTTTGCTGGGCAGCCGCGTCCTTCGTATGCAGATGGCGCCGGTCGTCTTAACGCTTGAGCGAGTACTGCGGTGCTGCAGGGGGGTGATGCGGAGCGTTTTATAATCCGCCGAACGCGCCAGCGATCCAACGCGTAGCGTGGGACCGCATTCTGTGCCAACACTGTTCGCGCTGGTGGAGCGTATCAACGGTCTTGGTGAGGGATGGCATCGCACATCCCGGGCATCGGCGCCGGCAAGGCAGGGCGGATCCTCGAATGGTTGCGCATTACGCAGCCGTCGACCCAACTGCAGATCGGCGCCCATGTCGGCGCCGCACGCAAACAAGTCGAGCCCGGGATTCTGGCGGCCGTGGCGCCCGAGCGCAGCCAGCTCGATGCACCGAACGACTACCAAGCCGTCCACGCATGGATCAACAGCAAGCGGGCCGGGGAGGGCGGCCAACCTCAACGCGCTGGGCGAGCTGCGCCGCATGTCGAAGCCCGAGGCCGACATGACCAACACGCTGACCGGCCGCACCAGCCGGCCAGTTTTCCCGCAGCCCAGCTACCGCGTCGACCACACCGGCAAGGTGACCTACTTCCAGGACGGCAAAGCCGTGGTGACTGATTCGGTCAAGGGCGTGTCGGTGATCGAGGCGGCGCGCAACGCGCATGCGCTGGCCATCAAGGTGGCCGTGGCCCGGTACGGGCCAAACCTGACCCTGAATGGGGACGCCACGTTCGTGAAACATATGGCCGAAGCCGCCCGCGCCAGCGGCATGAATCTGACGATCCTGGATGCATCGCGTCCCACCGCGCCGCCCATTCGGACCGGCCCTGAAATTAACCGATAGGAGATACCACCCATGCGACTTTTTATTGCCGAGAAGCCCAGCGCGGCCAAGGACTTGGCTGCGTTCCTGGGCATGCAGAGCCGAGGCAAAGGCTCGTACCAATGCGCCGGAGACGTGGTGACCCATTGCGTTGGCCATCTGCTGGAATCGGCGGAGCCCGAGGAATACGACCCGACCCTCAAGGCCTGGCGAATCGATGCGCTGCCCATCGTTCCCACCCAATTCAAATACCTGCCGAAGGCGAAGACCAAGGAGCAGTTGACCGTCATCGGCCAGTTGCTGAAGCAAGCCACATCCGTGGTGAACTTTGGGGATCCAGACAACGAAGGTCAGCTGCTGGTGGACGAGGTGCTGGAGCACTTCAAATACCGTGGCACCGTGCAGCGCTTGTGGCTACAAGCGCTGGATCCAGAAGCCATCGAGGCCGGCCTGCGTAACCTGCGGCCGAACGAGAACTATGCGGGCATGCGTGACGCTGCACGCGCACGCGGCCAGGCTGACTGGCTGGTCGGCATGAACTTCAGCCGCGCCTATACCCTTGCCGCCCAGGCGAAGGGCGGCGCCGGGGTGCGGCCGGTAGGGCGGGTGCAGACCCCTACGCTGTCGCTTGTCGCAGACCGCTGCACGCTCGTGGCCAACTTCAAGACGATCCCGTATTTCACCCTCAACGCCAGCGTAGCTGTCGCTGCCGGCGAATTCAAGATGCAGTGGAAGCCTGGTGAACACCAAGCAGGCATGGATTGGGAGAAGCGCCTTGTCGATCGGGCAGTGGCCGATGCCTTGGTGTCGAAGCTGACGGGCGTAGCCGGCACCATCGACAAATGCGAAGTGAAGTCCGTCATCGAGCAACAGCCCCGGGCGTTCTCGCTCATGTCGCTCACCGTGTTGGCGTCCAAGGCCTTTGGCTACAAGGCCGCCCACGCGCTTCACCGCCGCCGATGGCGACGTGTTGGGGATCGCAGGGCTCTGGGACTGGTACAAGGACGAGACGGGCACCTGGCGCGAGTCGTACACGATGATGACGACCGGCGCAAACATGCACTTGCTGCTGCGCGACTTTCACCGGCCGAGTTCGGACAAACGCATGCTGGTGCTCCTGCCCTCCGCAGCTGGGGCCGCGAAGCCTGGTCGCTGGTCGAAGCGTCAGGCCGGAACAGAACGATGGGTTAAGCCCAAGCTCGTGGCCGAGGTAGAGTTTGCAGAGGGACGGCGGCCGGGCAGATCCGGCATGCGTCCTATGTGGCGTTGCGGACGGACAAGCCCGCCAAGTCCATCGTGCGCGAAAGCTCCGTGACGACTTAGGGCTAGTCCAGCAGGGTAACGACCCACAACGCGAACAGCCCAGCGGCAACGATGGCGACGGCGATCTGTCTCTTTGTGTGGCGCAGCCGCCGTGTTTTTTCGGCCGCTGGGCCTCGCCCCTGATCGCTCGTGTCAGGCGCTGAAGTTCGCTAAGTTTTCTATCCATGAATTGGCGGCTTCGCGCCGCCCCGAAGCCGATACGCGAACCAAGCCAGCCAACCCAGTAGAGCCACGACTATTACTCCCGCGTATAAGGCGCCCGGATGTTGCTGTCGCGCAAAGCCAAGATGCTGGTGACCATACAAATGATCACCATGAACCGACAGAAAAACTGCTTGTAGCCGTTGTCTGCACGCGTTTCTTTAATCCCAGCGGCATGAGGGGAGCCGCCTAAGGATTCCATCGCGGCGTAGACCGTATCTAGCTCGGCTTTCGTCAGGGTAGCGTTGCGGGACAGTTCTAGAAGTCGTTCAAGAAGTCGTTCAAGAAGTCGTTCAAGAAGTCTTATGGTTCATTGTCGGTTTCCTTCAGTGTGGAACAGAATTTTTCGCAATCACTCGTGCCCACACTACAACAGCGTCGCCATCGCTCACGCGCCCTTGTTCAATTGCATTGACAAGCTCGATCAGCTTGGTTCTAAGGTCTGTGTAGGTCGCTAGACCGGCATGTTCCAGTGCCTGGTCAACGTCTTTGATTGTTGGCGGCTGTGTCATGTTTTCCTTCTTACTCTGTGAATACTTCCTGCAACGTTACCAACGCCGCAGTCAACGTCTTTGCTGTCACGGAACCCAGCTTTTTAGCCAAACGTCCCTTGTCAACAGTCCGAAGCTGATCTAAAACGATCAAGCCCTTGGTGCCAGCATGCGTGACGGTCACCCGGAATGGAGCGGTAAAACCCTTCGAGGTCATGGGTGCGACGATCACGGTCCGCAGGTTGTCATTCAACTCTGCCGGGGACACCACCACGCATGGGCGTGACTTATTGATTTCGCTGCCCACGGTCGGGTCCAGATTCACAAGCCAGATTTCGCCGCGCTTCACCAGGCCAGCTCCACATCTTCTAAGTTGCCGAACTCACCCATCAGCAGGGCATCGCCGCCCTTTGCAGACACAGCAGCTGCAGCCTCTGACCAGCCAGCACGAACAGCCTTGGCGGGCTTACGCAGGACGATGGAGCCGTTTTCCACTTCGATGTGGGCTGTCGCCTGACCGTCCAGCCCAACCTGAGCCAGAAACGGCTTCGGTAGCACCACGCCTTTGCTATTCCCGATGTTCCGAATTGCGATTTCCATAAAATTCTCCAGTTACAACAATGTTATTCCATTATGCTCTATAAGTCGAGGCCAAATGTTAGAACAATGTAGCTACTTTACACCGCATCCGCAAACATCGCACTCAGGGTATTCGGATCAACATCGACGTACCGTAGCGAACAGTCATGGCTTTGCAGGCTGTCGCACCCCTTGTAGTCGCGTGCTCGCCAGACTCCAGCGTGCGCCGCTTGGCGTTCTGGCTACGCGAACACGGCCAGCATGGACATCATCCGCACCATGCTGGCGGACATGCACTACGAGCTGCAGGCGACGGTTTTGGACAGCGCCGAATGGGGAGCCTTCGAGCAGCGCAAACGGCTGGTGATGGCGGCTGTGACCCGTGGCGTGAATTTCTCCTTTGAATCCCTGGTGCGGCCCGCCATCGAGCCCGGCACCCTGGCCGATATCTTGGAGCCCGTGGCCTTGGATGACGCCCGTTGGAGCCGCATGGATGGCCTCAAGGACAAGGCCGAGCGCGATGCAGCAGCCGGCAAGGGTTTCGCCATGCAGATCTTCGACGGCGCCAGCTCAAAAATCTGCACGCTGACAAAGGGTCTGACCAAGAACCGCAGCGCCGACGCCAAGATTCAGCACCCGACGAACCCGGACCTCCTGCGCATTCCAGGGCGCTTGGACTAAAGTGCGGTTTTTACCAGGAGGCCGACTTGAAAACCAAGCTCATAGAAGGCGTTGACGCTCGGATCGACGACACCGATATTCTCGAAGCCATTGCCGCCGAGGATGAAGACGACTTTGGTTACGGCGGTAGCACCATGGTGATCGGGATCCGCAACAGCGCGGGCCAAATTTATCGGGCCATCCATACCGATGGTTTGACTGAGTTCATGCACACCATCGCGCGCCTCCAGGGCGCCGACCTAAGGACACTCTGCAAAACCCGGCCCGTAATATGCATGCATCTTGAGTCATGAAGCAAACCGATCTTGGACTGAATCTGACGACCAGGCGCACGTGCAAGCGCGAGTTCCTGGCGCAGATGGAACGTGTTGTGCCGTGGGTAGCGCTGGTCGATCTCATCGCGCCCTATTACGGCGATGGCCAGAACGGTCGACCTCCCTTTGCCTTGGAGACAATGCTGCG
>JAQGMQ010000023.1 GCA_028292305.1 Rhodoferax sp. | reverse complement strand
CCAATTTCTGTTCGATGTCCTCCCAGTCCAACTGGCGAGGCGGTGCGCGCGGCGCACGCGGCGGGTGCACCAGTTCCAACGTCCGTTGCTCACATGGTGCCGGGGGCTGCCAGCCGTCCAAATCGCCGGTCAGTAACCGAACCAGACTGAGCCCGCTACGGACGGCAATGTTCAGACTTACCTCGAGCTTCGGCGTGCCGGGACCCTTGAGCCAATGGTGCACCGTGCTTTTTCCAAGGTCGTGTCTGCGCGCAAACACTGCGGGCTGCCAGACGTAGCACTCGGGACGTCATCCAAAACATCCTGCGGGTCGGACACGGCTCCGCCCAAAGCACTCAATCGTTTGGTTTTTTGTACCCGGACGTACGTTTTGAGTGCGAGGAGCAACAGGGCCTTGAGCGGCATCTTCGCGGAGACGTAGCTCCGAGCTACCGCCAGGAGTTCATCGTCGATGTTCACCTCGATCTGCATGGCGTTACGCTCTCGTGCGGGTTGGACCGACCACCAGACGGAAGTCATAAAATCTGTTCGAGACTCTTGCCATAGGCATCGGTGGAATGCGGGTGTATAGCCCGGCTTGAGCCCAACGTGAAGCCGGTCCCCCTAGGTCGGACGACCAAAAACACTGGCGTCCCACCGTGTGGCTTTTTGACCGTGCTGCCGCCGCGCCGTGTCCCTCGCGGCGCCGTAAACTCATGAGTAGGCGCCGCCCTGCATTTGCGCAATCAGCGTCGACAGCAAATCCCGCCCGTCCACCACGGCAAGGAACTCCGCAGACCGTTGTCCGCCGAGCGCGAAGCGCGATTACGCGAGCCAGCTCGCGATCTACTTCGCGGCGTTGAAAACCGTCGTGTTCGCCAATTCGTTGACCATGGTTTTGACTTGCCCCACCAGCCGGGCCAGACCCAGCACCCGCATTGCCGCTGCGCTGACCGGCATGCGAACTCCTTGCTCCGTTTGGCCGCTGTCTTCCGCCGCACATCGCCATGCCCAGTGCGTGAGCACGTTGGCCTGATCCAGGCGAACACAACCCGCGTCGGCCCCACCCTTTTTTGAAGACGTCCCGGTGCAACGCGAGGCGGAGTGACGCCAAATCAATTGCCGATTTGTTTCTCGGTGCATTTTGGGGATCGGCTTTGATGTCCAGATATTTTCTTTTCAAGCCAAAATGTAAATGATCCATGCCTCCATGCTGACATAGAAATATTAAAATGTCACCAGCCCACACGATATTTTTTTAACCAGGACATGGACGCCAGATGCCTGGCAAACCACTTCCCTGGGATTACTTTTTGGAGATATACCAAGTAATGCAAATATTGCCAACTAGCTACATCTAATGTTAATGATCTAGATAATTAATATTCAGTATAGTAAATATCAGCGGCTCACTCGCGCGAACGTGTATGGAGAACCAACACGACAGCAAGCGCAGTTGCATCCTGCCATGGCCGCGGACGAAAAAACATCAGCCCAAACGAGCCCGAACACGGATGACAGCCGTTGAAATGAGATGCACAATGCCAGCAAACTCAGATACCGGAGCATTTTCGTGGTGGCAATCGCTTGGAAAACAGCAAATAAATTGCACCCTGCTCAAAGGTGGCAACCGTATGTAGAGGGGAATTATCTCTCTTGGGCGAAAAACTCCCTTGAAATTGGGGTAGTTTCTTCAAAGTCGATTTATGGTTTATTTTCGAACCTTCGGCCGATTAATGCTTTATTAAATTTTTCCAAATTGACAAATCGCCCAGTATTGGTGACAGCAATTGGTTTATTTTTAGCTCATTTATTGATTAACGGCACAGGGGCGCTTTTGTTTTATCCATCGCTTTTCCACTCCACGGTCGGGTCCCGAATGTCGTGGTCGGCCGATTCCCCGCGCACCCGATTGACAGTCGCTTGGCCAGCTGATCAATCGATAAGGGTTTTTCTGACCCAGGTTCCGGCCCGACGTGACGAATTGTCGAGAGCCGCCCGTAGGCTGGTTCACTACACCGGCGCTTCGATAGCGCAGCGCATCATTCATAACGAGGAAGTCTGGATGCGCCGGATCGACACGATGAGCGATTGGCAAAAAAATCGAACACGGCGTGACACTGCTGCAGCGTTCGCTCGTGCGCTTGCTCAAAGAAGCCGGCGCCGAGGATGCTGAGCAAAAGCTTGTGGTTTCTGCCATCCCGCTGAGAACCTGACCGGATTCTCCATTCAGCAAAAGCAGACGCGTGGCTTTGACGTTTTTGACGTCGCTTCAACAATCTTCAATGCGAACGTCAGGCGGCTTGACCTCGGTGGTGGTCAACACGGCCGCATCCTCACCGTCCTCCACGCATCAGCCCCATGCGTCGATTTGGGGCATATGCCATCACCAACCCGGCCCGCCATCGCACAACCGAGGTGCGAGCCTCTCCCTGGCCAGCGCCTGGGTAAAAGCCCCAGTCGAGCCCCCGTCGAGCCCCATCACCCCCGTGCCCCTGGCGATACGCCACCACCGCACCGCGCCCGCATGAAACCGCCAGACTTGGCACGCCCTTTGCATCCACCACCAGCAGCGCAGGGCGGAAGCCCTCTGGTTGGCGTGCCGAGCGAAACGTGGGAATCGCTTGTGTAGGCCACCCATCCTGACCTACCTCCCGAGTCCCCCGTCCTTGTCAGCAATGGGCGAACTCGAAACCCGCCCCGACCGTATTCCGGTCGCTCAACGGAGGTAGTCATCATGTGTGAACGTCACGGCAATACCCACGCCAATTTCCTCGAACTCTCGCGTCGCGGCTTCCTGAAAGGCAGCGGCCTTGCCAGCGCCAGCATCGCGCTGCCGGCCGGCCTGGCCGCCATGCTGATGCCGGCCGCGGCCCATGCCGAGAGCACCACCATCAAGGCAACCCACGGCTCGGGCCTGTGCAATCTCGGCTTCTTCCTGGCCAAGAAACGCGAACTCACCAAGGCCGATGGCGTCGAGCTGGACTTCATCATCACGCCGACCAATGCCGACATCGCGACGTTGTTCGGTGCGGGCCAGGTCGACATGTCGGTCATTCCGTATTCCAACTTCCTGACGCTGTACGACGCGGGCGCGCCGGTGAAGATCGTCGCCGGCGCCGGGGTGGAAGGCTGCATCGTGCTGGGCGGCCCGGGCATCAAGACCGCGGCCGACCTGAAGGGCAAAACCATCGGCACGTTTCAGGCGGACACGCTGGAAGTGCTGCCGTACGACTACCTGAAAAAGGCCGGCATGAGCTTCAAGGACGTGAAGGTGCGTTACTTCAACACCTCGCCCGAACTCGCCCAGGCGTTCATCTCCGGCGGTGTGGACGCCATCTGCCACATCGAGCCCTATGCCACGCAATGCCTGGAATCGCGCAAGGGCTCGACGGTGCTGTCCGACGGGCGCGACATCTACGGCGCGCGTTACTCCGACTGCGTGCTGGCCGCGCGCACGCCGCTGATCGAGAAGAACCCGAAGGCGGTGAAGGCCGTCATCAAGGCCATGATGGTGGCCCAGGGCATGGCCGAGAAAGACCCGGACTCGGCCTTGCGCGACACCGTGGGCACCTACTACAAGACCACGCTGGAAGCCGCCAAACTCGCCGCGTCGAAGCAGCCGGTGATGATCGACCAGCGCAACAACACGCAGTTCATTCTGGACCGCGGGCAGTCGATGAAGGAACTCGGCTACGTCAAGAAACTCGCGCCGCGCCAGGCGATCGACTGGACGCTGCTCGAACAGGTGGTGGCCGAGAACAAGGCGCTGTTCGACAGTCTCAAGCTGAAATCGACCACGGTTTGAAGAGCCCTGTCGACCTACTGAGAAAGGAGCCAGACATGTCCACCCTGTCGGTGGGCGGCGCCAGTGCGACCGCCCCATCCAATGCGCCCAGCGCGCCCAGTGACAACGCGTTGCGCACGCCACCCTCCGCCGCCAAACTCTCGCCCGACAAAGCCGGCCGCCTGCGCGATCTGCTGAAGCGGGCGTTGTGGTGGTGCGCTTCCGTCGGCACTTTCATCGCGCTGTGGGAATTCTGCTGGTGGCGCGGCATTGCCGATCCGCTGCTGTTGCCGCCGCCGCACATGTTCCTGGCCAACCTGCCGGAACAGTTCAAGTTCTTCGACCCGGCGGGCTCGCGCAGCCTGGAAGAAGACGGCGGCGGCCTGCTGTCGGTGTTGATCGTGATGGCCTGGACTTCCCTGCGGGTCGTCGTCGGTCTGGCGCTCGGCTTCGTCGGCGCGGTGGCGGTTGGCGTGGCCATCCGCTACTACGGCATCTTCGGCAAGCTGATGCTGCCGATGGTGACCCTGCTCACGCCGATATCGCCCGTGGCGTGGTTGCCGGTGGCGGTGTTCGTCTTCGGCATCGGCAACGTGCCGGCGATCTTCCTGGTGTTCATCTCGGTGTTTTTCATCATCGTGCTGTCGACCTTGTCGCAGATCGATGCCGTGCCGGCCGCCTACCTGCATGTGGCCCGCATCATGGGTGCGAACAAGCGGCAGCTGTTCCGCCAGGTGATCCTGCCGGCGATCCTGCCCAGCCTGTTCGTCACGCTGCGCATGAACCTGTTCGCGGCCTGGATGGTGGTGCTGATCGCCGAAGCGGTGGGCGTCGGCTCGGGCCTGGGCCAGATCGTGATGATGGCGCGCAACACGTTCAACGCGAGCCTGGTGTTCTTCACCATGACCCTGATCGGCCTGCTGGGCTTCATGTTCGACCGCGGCCTCCTGTGGGTCCAGCAGCGTGTGTTGTGGTGGGTTGGCCCATCGGCTGTCACCGGGAGATGACAAGATGACATCAATGATCAGCATGCGCCAGTTGTGCAAGGTCTGGAACCCGGGCACACCCAAGGCGCTCACCGCCATCGACGCACTCGACCTCGAAGTCAAGGCCGGCGAATTCGTGGTGTTGCTCGGGCCTTCGGGCTGCGGCAAAAGCAGCCTGCTCTACATGGTCGCGGGGCTCGAACCCGCCAGCAGCGGCGAGCTGCTCTGCGAAGGCCGGCCCATCACCGGCCCGGCGCCCGACCGCGGCATGATCTTCCAGGAAGCCTCGCTCTACCCCTGGTTGACCGTGGCCGACAACGTGGCATTCGGGCTCAAGCTCGGCGGCATGTCGGCAGCCGACCGCCAGACCAGGGCGCTCGAGCTGCTGCGCAAGGTCGGGCTGGGCGATGCCGCGTTGAAACGCCCCGACGAGCTGTCGGGTGGCATGCGCCAACGCGTGGCGCTGGCGCGTGCGCTGTCGATGCAGCCCAAGGTGCTGATGATGGACGAGCCGTTTGCGGCGCTCGACGTGCAGACCCGGGCCAAGATGCAGGGCCACCTGCTCGAAGTCTGGCGCACCAGCCAGGCCAGCGTGCTGCTGGTCACGCACTCCATCGAAGAAGCGCTGGCTCTGGCCGACCGCATCGTGGTCTTCACGGCGCGGCCCGGTCGCATCAAGGAGATCGTGCCGGTGGACCTGCCACGCCCACGGCCGAGCCGAGACGCCAGGTACATCGCGCTGCAGCAGCACCTTGCCGACCTGCTGGCCGACGAGGTGGACCGCGCCTTCCTCGAGCAGGAAGCCACGCTGTAGCCCGTTCCGGTCAGTCCGTCCCTGTCATTCAAGGCCTTCGTCCGCCGGCGCACCTGCCGGCGGCGGCGGCACCCCACATCCCGAAGAAAGCAACATCATGACCCAAGCCATGGTCCGCGCCAAATGGATACTCACCGGCATCCGCGACCGCCACACCCCTGAACTCATCGACGACGCCGCCCTCGTGCACGAACACGGCAAGGTGGTGGCCGTCGGCCCGTTCAAGGACATGCTCGCGCGTTACCCCGACCTGCCCGTCACCCACCACGCCCAGCACATGCTGCTGCCCGGCTTCGTCAACGGCCACCACCATGTCGGCCTGACGCCCTTGCAGCTCGGCTCTCCCGACCACGCACTCGAACTCTGGTTCGCCAGCCGCATGTCGGCACGGGACGTCGACATCTACCTGGACACGCTGTATTCGGCGTTCGAGATGATCGCCTCCGGCATCACCTGCGTACAGCACATTCACGGCTGGATGCGCGGCGACCTGGCGCAGGTGCATGGTGCCGCGAGCGCGGTGCTGCGCGCCTACCAGACCATCGGCATGCGTGCTTCGTACTGCTATTCGGTGCGTGAACAGAATCGCCTGGTGTACGAGGACGACGCCACGTTCTGCGCGCGCCTGCCGAGCGACATCGGGGTGCCGCTGGCCGAACATCTGAAGCAGGCCACCATGGGCTTTGCCGAACACATGCAGCTGTACCGCATGCTGCGCGACGAAAATGCCACGCAAAGCCTGACGCGCATCCAGCTGGCCCCCGCCAACTTCCACTGGATCACCGACGACGGCCTGATGACCCTGGTGGCGCAGGCCAAGGCCGACGACGTGCCCATGCACATGCATCTGCTGGAGACGGTCTACCAGAAGGAATACGCCCGCCGCCGCACCGGCACCACCGCCGTCAAGCACCTCGAAAAGCTGGGCGCGCTCGGGCCGTGGATGACGCTCGGCCACGCCGTGTGGCTCACTGAAGAAGACGTGGACATCGTGGCCCACACCGCCACCTGCGTGTGCCACAACTGCAGCTCCAACTTCCGGCTGCGCAGCGGCGTGGCGCCGATCAACGCCTTGGCGGCGCGCGGCGTGACCATCGGCCTGGGCCTGGACGAGGCCGGCATCAACGAAGACCGGGACATGCTGCAGGAGATGAAGCTGGCGCTGCGCGCGCACCGGGTCCCGGGCATGGACGTCGACGAGGTGCCGACCTGCCCGCAGGTGCTGCGCATGGCCACCGAACACGGCGCCAAGACGACCGCTTTTCGCGGAGAGATCGGGCGGCTCGATCCCGGCATGCAGTTCGACGCGGTGGCCATCGACTACGACGGTGCCACCTACCCGTTTCAGGACACCGACATACCGCCGCTGGACGCGCTGCTGCAGCGCGCGGCCACGCGCCACGTCGACACGGTGTACGTGGCCGGCGACCCGATCTACGCCAAGGGCCGCTTCAAATACATCGACCGCGACCAGGTGCTGGCCGACCTCGCCGAACAGCTGTCCAGGCCGCGCAGCGCCGTGGAGCTGCAGCGCCAGGCC
>JAQGMQ010000907.1 GCA_028292305.1 Rhodoferax sp. | reverse complement strand
GGGCACTCCGGGCGGCCATCACCATGGCAGGCGTGCAGCAGGCGCTGCAGGCTCTGCTGCATGTCCTGCATGGCCGCAATGCGCTGGCTCAGATCGTCCACATGGCGCTGGGCGATTTTTTTGACCTGCGCACTGGCGCGGCTGCGGTCTTGCCACAAGCTCACCAGCTCGCCGATTTCCGCCATTGAAAACCCCAGATTGCGCGCCCGCTTGATGAAACGCAGCGTGTGCACGTCGTCGGCCCGGTACTGCCGGTAGCCGCTGTCGCTGCGCCCCACCTGGGGCAACAAACCCAGCGACTCGTAGTGCCGGAGCATCTTGGCCGAGATGCCGCTGGCCTTGGCCGCGGCGCCGATGTTCATCGGCCCGGTCAGGGCCCCATTCGCGGCATCCGCGGATGGCGCGGGTTCATCCTGCAACTTGGTAACCCTCGTCGGCGATCGCCTGCGCCAACGCGCCGCGCGGCTGATCGGACACGACTTCGACCGCGCCACTGCTGCGCGCGATCCTGACCTGCGCCTGCGGGTCGATCTGGTGGACCGCCTGGGTCACGGCGCGTTCGCAATGGCCGCAGGTCATGCCCTGCACTTGAAACTGATGTTGCATCTCGATTTCTCCGTTGTTCGCTGGTCCGAAAACCGTAGTGTGAAGCTTGCCATGATGGAAAGGTCAAGCGCAAAAATCGCGTTCGTGGCGTGGCCTGATAACACTGTGGATAGACCTGGCACAACCCATCGGTTATCCACAGGCCGGGCGCTTGCGCCAAAGTTGTTCATATTTGCGGCGCAGATCGGAAGCGCACTGGCGCACATGCCTTGAGGACACGCAAGTTGTTGATTCGGCAAAGGAAAAGACGGTTACCCACAGCCGAGCCCGGCCCTTACTACTACTACTATTTAGATATAGAACCATTAGAAGAGAAGACAAGCTGAACATCAGCAACCCCGGATTCACGAAAATTTTTTGAAATTGCTCTGTTTTTGAGAGCTAAAAACGGTTATTGGATAAGACTTGGCTCGCAATTTGGACCAGATTTCTTGTTCTTTGAAATTGGCTTGACCCTTCCATGATGGGAAGCTTTACGCTTGGGCCATGAACACTGCAGCCACTCTTTCCCTGGATCTTGGCGTCGGCGACATGACTTGCGCGTCATGCGTTGCCCGTGTCGAGCGCGTCCTGAAAAAAGTGCCCGGTGTGCAGACGGCCAGCGTCAACCTGGCGACCGAATCGGCCCGGGTCGTCTATGCCGCTGAAATGGGCGGCGCCGAGGCCGAGCAGATGGAGGCCCGGGTGCGCCGCGCCGTGCGTGATGCCGGTTACCTGCCCCGCACTGCCGAGGAAACCACGGCCGCGCAGCAGAAAACATCGCCGTGGGCGGGCTTCGCGCCGGTGGCGCTCGGGGCGGCGTTGTCTTTGCCCCTGGTGTTGCCGATGGTCTGGGGATTTTTTGACGCCCACGGCGGCTGGATGCTGCCGGCCTGGCTGCAGTTTCTGCTGGCCACGCCGGTGCAGTTCGTGCTGGGCGCGCGGTTCTACCGTGCCGGCTGGCACGCGCTGAAGGCCCGTACCGGCAACATGGACCTGCTGGTGGCCATCGGCACATCGGCCGGATGGGGTTTGTCGGTGTGGCTGTGGCTGACGGCACCCGACGGCGCCATGGCGCATGTGTACTTCGAAGCCTCGGCGGTGGTCATCACGCTGGTGCTGCTGGGCAAGTGGCTGGAGACCCGCGCCAAGCGGCAGGCCACCGAAGCCATTCGCGCCTTGCAGGCGCTGCGGCCGGCCGTCGCCCACCTGTTGCAGCCTGCGGGCGAAGTGGATGTGCCGGTCGGCGAGGTGTTGCCCGGCGACCGGCTGGTGGTGCGGCCTGGCGAGCGCATTCCGGTGGACGGCACCGTGCTCGAAGGGATTTCGCAGGTCGACGAATCATTGCTGACGGGTGAGCCGCTGCCGGTGGCCAAGGAGCGCGACGGACTGCTGACCGGCGGCGCGGTGAACGGCGAAGGCCGGCTGGTGATGCAGGTGCGCGCCGTCGGCAATGAAACAGCGCTGGCGCGCATCATCCGCCTGGTGGAAGACGCGCAGGCGGCCAAGGCGCCGATCCAGCGGCTGGTGGACCAGGTGGCGGCGGTGTTCGTGCCGGTGGTGCTGGTGATCGCGTTGGCCACGCTGCTGGTGTGGCTGGCATTGGGCCTGCCGGCCGAGACGGCCCTGTTGCGCGCCGTGGCCGTGCTGGTCATCGCCTGCCCTTGCGCGCTGGGCCTGGCCACGCCGACAGCGCTGCTGGTGGGGACGGGCCGGGGGGCGCAGCTGGGCGTCCTGATCCGGGGGCCGGAAGTGCTGGAATCCACCCGCCGGGCAGACACGATCGTGCTCGACAAGACCGGAACCGTGACGACCGGCCGCATGTCACTCGTCGACATCACCTTGGGGGACGGCGTCGTGCGATCGGATGCCCTGCGGCTCGCCGGGGCGGTCGAGCACGCGTCCGAGCATCCCATCGGACGCGCGATCGCGACTGCGGCCCGCGCGGAACTGGGCACCCTCCCTTCCGTCGAGGGGTTCACCAGTCACGTCGGGCTCGGCGCGGA
>JAQGMQ010000901.1 GCA_028292305.1 Rhodoferax sp. | reverse complement strand
AGATTCTGGCCCTTTTATCTCAGTCGCGACCATCACTCAGCCCGGTAGTTCGGCGCTTCCTTGGTGATCTGCACGTCGTGGACATGGCTTTCACGCATGCCGGCCGCCGTGATCTGGACGAACTCCGCCTTCGAGCGCATGTCTTCGATGGTCGCGCAGCCGCAGTAGCCCATGCTGGCCCGCACGCCGCCGGCCATCTGGTAAATGATGGAGACCAGCGAGCCCTTGTAGGGCACACGGCCTTCGATGCCTTCGGGCACCAGCTTGTCGGTGTTGGGGTTGCCGGTGGTCGACTCCTGGAAGTAGCGGTCGGCGCTGCCCTGCTGCATGGCGCCGATGCTGCCCATGCCACGGTAGCTCTTGTAGCTGCGGCCCTGGAACAGGATCACTTCGCCCGGTGCTTCCTCGGTGCCGGCGAACATGCCGCCCATCATCACCGTGCTGGCGCCGGCGGCGATGGCCTTGGCGATGTCACCGCTGTAGCGCACGCCGCCGTCGGCGATCAGCGGCACGCCGCTGCCGCGCAAGGCGGTGGCCACGTTGTCGATGGCCATGATCTGCGGCACGCCCACACCCGCGACCATGCGCGTGGTGCAGATGCTGCCCGGGCCGATGCCGACCTTGACCGCGTCGGCACCGGCTTCGGCCAATGCCAGCGCGGCCGCGCCGGTGGCGATGTTGCCGCCGATCACGTCGACGTTCGGATAATTCTGCTTGACCCAGCGCACGCGCTCGATCACACCCTTGCTGTGGCCGTGGGCGGTGTCGACCACGATGGCGTCGACGCCGGCACGCACCAGCGCTTCGACGCGTTCTTCGGTGCCCTCACCCACGCCGACCGCCGCGCCCACGCGCAACTGGCCGCGCGCGTCACGCGCTGCGTTCGGGAAGCTGGTCTGCTTGGTGATGTCCTTCACCGTGATCAGACCCTTGAGTTCGAAGGCGTCGTTGATGACCAAAAGACGCTCGAGCTTCGACTTGTTGAGCAGCGCCTTGGCCTCGGCCAGAGAAGCGCCCTCCTTCACCGTGACCAGCTTTTCGCGCGGCGTCATGATCTCGCTCACCGGCACGTCGTAGCGGGTCTCGAAACGCAAATCGCGGCTGGTGACGATGCCGACCACCTTGCCGCCTTCGCACACCGGAAAGCCCGAGATACCCAGCTGCGCCGACAGGTCGATCACCTGGCGCACCGTGTGTGTGGGGGTGATGATGACCGGGTCGCGCAGCACGCCGGATTCGTAGCGTTTGACCTTGGCCACTTCGGCAGCCTGCTGCTGCGCGGTGAGGTTCTTGTGGACGATGCCCATGCCGCCTTCCTGCGCGATGGCGATGGCCAGGCGGGCTTCGGTAACGGTGTCCATGGCGGCGGACACGAGCGGAATGTTCAGGGTGATGTTGCGCGACAGACGGGTCGCAAGAGAGGTGTCCTTGGGGAGGACTTGGGAGAACGCTGGCACCAGCAACACATCGTCGAAGGTGAGCGCTTTTCCTAGCAGTCGCATAGATCAAAGCTCCAAAAGACCGATTGTACTAGGACACCCAAGCGGTCACACGGGCATACGTTTCGTAACCTATTTGGCGCAAGTCTTTTCTGGATTGGCTCGACAGTAGTTCGCCTCTGCATGGTCTTTGCCCGCATCGGACGGTAAACTGGCCGGATGCAGTGTTTCAAGACTCTTTTCCTGTTGGTCGGCCTCGGTTTCGCATTCGCCGCATCGGCCCAATGGCAGTGGACCGACAAGGACGGCAACAAGGTTTTCAGCGACCGCGCGCCTCCTTCCGACATCCCCGAAAAGAACATCCTGAGGCGCCCTTCCGGCAGCCGCCCGGCCGTGGCACCTGCCGCGACAACACCCGCCCCTGCCGCCGCTTCGCCCGATGGCGCCGTGCCGCAGGTCAAGGGCACCGACCCGGCGCTAGAGGCGAAGAAGAAGCAAGCCGAAGACGCGGAAGCCGCGAAGAAAAAGGCCGAGGACGCCCGCGTCGCCGCGGCCCGTGCCGAAAACTGCACCCGCTCCAAACAGGCCAAGGCCTCGTTCGATTCCGGCATCCGCATTGCCCGCACCAATGCACAGGGTGAACGCGAAGTGCTGGACGATGCAGCCCGCGCATCGGAGACCAAACGCCTGCAGGACATCATTGCCAGCGACTGCCGTTGAAGCCAGTCCTTGAACCCGGCCTGGTGGCCAGTCAATAGCCGGCTTTTGCGCCGGCTCTTTTCTTGGCGAACAGCCCGGTGGTGCGTGCCCCCTGGCGCGCAAACCGTTCGCGCCGCGCCACCTTGGGGTCGACCAGTAGCGGCCGGTAGATCTCGACGCGGTCACCGTCCTGCAGCGGCTGCGATGCATCGGCCTTGCGGCCCCACACACCCAGGTGGCCGGCAGACAGGTCAAGCGCCGGATGCACCGCCAACACGCCACTGGCGTCGAGCGCATCCTGCACGCAGGCGCCAGCCGGCATATCGAGCGTGCGCTCGAACACGCTGCGCGGCTCCGGGGCGTAGACCAGCGTGATGCGCAACAGTTGCGACGGTGCATTCATGGCAATTGCCGGGCGATCAGCCGTAGACCTGTTCGGCCCGCTTCACGAAGGCATCGACCAGGCTGCCCGCGATGCGGTCGAACACCGGGCCGACCACCGCCGACAGGGCCAGGCTGTCGAAGCCGTAGTTGAGCGTGAGCTCGACGCGGCAGGCGCGTTGCTGGCCGTCGCCGACAGGGGCGAAAGTCCACACGCCATCGAGCTTCGAAAACGGACCCTTGACGAGTTTCATGCCGACCTCGCGGCCGGCCACATGGGTGTTGCGGGTGGTGAAGGTCTGGCGCAGACCGGCGAAGGCAATGCCGACTTCGGCCGTCATGCCGGTGGCATCGGCGTCGAGCACGGCGGCGCGGTCACACCACGGCAGGAACTCGGGATATTTGTCCACGGCTGTCACCAGGGCGAACATTTCCTCGGGGCTGTACCAGATCAAGACTGACTTATGAACGTTTTTCATAGAATGGGAGGCTGCGTCGAATTGTAGACATCCCTTGCACCGTCCACCGACGCCCTCACCTGTGACCCCATGGCCAAGAAACCCGATACATCTTCCCGCATTGCCGACAACAAGAAGGCCGCCTACAACTACTTCTTCGAAGAACGTTTCGAGGCCGGTCTGGTCCTTGAAGGCTGGGAGGTCAAGTCCCTGCGCGAAGGCAAGGTGCAGCTCACCGACGGTTATGTGGTGGTGCGCAACGCCGAGCTGTTCGTCATCGGTTGCCAGATCAATCCGCTGAACAGCGCCTCGACCCACATCAACCCGGATTCGGTGCGCACCAAGAAGCTGCTGCTGCACAAGGAAGAGATCAAGAAGCTGATCGTGAAGGTCGAGCAGAAGGGCTACACGCTGGTGCCGCTCAACCTGCACTGGAAAGACGGCAAGGTCAAATGCGAGATCGCGCTGGCCAAGGGCAAGGCCGAGCACGACAAACGCGACACCATCAAGGACCGTGAAGGCAAGCGCGAAGTGGAACGTGCCATGAAGTCCCGCAACCGCTGAGAACCTCTAAATACATCGACTGCGCGGGCCGATCTCG
>JAQGMQ010000887.1 GCA_028292305.1 Rhodoferax sp. | reverse complement strand
CCAGGCTCTCGCCATTGATGCCGCCGGGAAAACGGACCATCGAATACACGGCGTCGCCGGCGGCGAAGCGCGTCACGTCATCCGCCACTGCCGCGATGACGCCCGACACGTCCGTCCCGAGAATGAGAGGGAAAGCCACCTGTGGCCGCCACTCGGGCGGCAGCGCTGCGTACCCGCCGCGCAGGTACCAGTCGGGCGGATTGATGCCCACGGCGTGAACGCGCACCAGCACCTCACCCGGCTTCAGATCGGGCAGCGGGGCCTCCTCGTAACGCAGCACTTCGGGGCCGCCGAACGCGTGCAGCCGGATCGCCTTCATCGTCTTCGCGGTCGTGGTTGTGGTCGTGGTCTTTGTCGTTGTCGTTGTCGTGGTGACGGTCGCGGCGATAGGGGTCGTCTGCGGGGTCATGTTTGCCTGGTTCATCGCTTTCTCCGGTTGGTGCGGCACCTCGGTGGTGCCGTTGGATTGAATTGTCGATCTTCACCGTCTGTTTGATAATCGGGCCAAGACTCACTTGTCAAGTGCCATGACGGAACAAATCACCCTGGAGCGCCTCACCGGCATCGTCGCTTTTGCGCGCGCGGCGTCCCATGGCAGCTTCACCGCGGCGGCACGATCGCTGTCGGTGTCGCCGTCGGCCGTCAGCAAGACGATCCAGCGTCTGGAGCAGCAGCTGGGCCTGCGGCTTTTCACGCGCACGACGCGTTCGCTGGTCCTGACACCGGAGGGGCGCGAGATGCAAGAGCGGGCGCTGCATCTGTTGCGGGCTGCCGAGGATGTCGTGCAGTCTGCGGCGGCGGCGCGTTCCGAGCCCTCGGGTACGCTGAAGATCGCCGCGCCGCTGCCCATCGGTACGCGGCTGCTTGCGCCCGCGCTACCGGAGTTTCGGCGTCGCTACCCCAAGCTCAAGATCGACCTGCGGCTGAACGACCGGTTCGTCAACCTGGTCGAAGAAGGCATCGACGTGGCGATACGTCTCGGCGAGCTTGCCGACTCCAACCTGATGTCGCGCGGCTTCGCGCCGGTGCGGGTCAGCGCGTTCGCCTCACCGGCCTATCTGGCGGCGCGGGGAACGCCGCGCACGCCCGAAGACCTGCGCGACCACGACTGTGTGAACTTCCGCTACCAGACCTCGGGGCAGCTACTGCGCTGGACGTTCAAAGTCGGAAGCCGCACCGTCGACTTCACGCCAGACGCGGCCATCGTGGTCGATGTGAGCGACGCGGTCGTCGAGGTCCTGGCGGCCGGGGGTGGCATCGGCATGGCCGCATCGTGGATCGCAGGCCCCTACGTCGAGCGTGGGCTGTTGGTACCTGTGCTCCACGCGTTCTCTGTGGACAGGTCGGTCATCACCGCCGTCTGGCACGAAAGCCGGCGCGCCAGCCCGAACGTCAAGGCGTTCATCGCGTTTCTGGCAGAGGTGTTTCCATCGCCCACGCCGTGGGATGCAACCATCGCGGCCAGTGCCTTGCAGCAGGTGCGCACCGCGCCTTCACTCAAACGGCGCGAACCGGGCCAACCGCGCGAACCGCGCCATCCGAGCACCGGCGGCGCCAGGAAAGCTTGAGAGGGCAGGCCGCATGCCGGTCGCGCCTCTCACCATCAGTCGCCGGCGCGCGCCCACCACGCCGCGCCTGCCTGTGGCGCGTTGAGCGAGACCCGCTCGCCCATCACCGGCGTCGCCAGCGTCACGCCCCGGGCCTGCGCCAGCGCATGGATGCGCTCGAACGGCTCGTCCCAGGCGTGCAGCGCCAGGTCGAACTTGCCGTTGTGCACCGGCAGCAGCCAGCGGCCGCGCAGGTCGAGATGGGCCTGCAGCGTCTCCTGGAGCCGCATGCACACGATGCCCACAACGTCCGGTCCTCATCGAACACGAGCCTAATCTGCTGGTTTCTTTCTATCGATGGCGCGAGCACCAGGTCCCACGCGAAGGCGGTGGCCGCGCGGGCCACGCAAGCGCTGTTCGATCGGATCGAACTGCAGCGCCCTCCGAAGAACGTCATGTCTACATTCGTCACAAGTAAGGATGCTGCTTCGCCTGAAACGGACTATCGTGCAAACCGGGCGATGTCTCCAGCTTTGGACTTCCATGTCGCCCACCACCGTATCCGGAGGTCAGCCCATGGACAACCAACTCCCCACCCCGCGCTACGAAGACGGACCCACGGCCTGCCGTCCCACCGGCGCGGTGCTGAAGCAGATCCAGCGCGACATCAAGGCCAGCCGTGCGCTGTCCACGGCGGACGTGAAACTGGCCGCGTACATGGGCCTGGTGGCGGCCGATGTGCAACGGCCGACGGGCTTCAACGACGGCGTCTTCTATCCGCCCGGTGCCGTCACCTTGGGTGCGGCGTCGGCCAGGAGCCCGCTGCGCGCCGCGCGCATGGAGCGCGCCGGCGGCACGACGCCACGCAAGCTGCACGCCATCGCGCTGCTGGTCGATTTCAGCGACAACCGGGGTACGCGGCCGGCGGCGGAGTTCCAGAAGATGCTGTTCGACCCGGCCAACCCGGATTCGATGACCACCATCTACCGCGAGATGTCATACGGCATGCTCGAGGTCACGGGCGAAGTGCTCGGCTACGTGCGCGCGCCCAGGCCGTATGCGTTCTATGCCGCGGGCGAGAGCGGCACCGGCACCAACTTCCCGCAGAACACGCCCGGCCTGCTGTTCGACGCGCTCACCGAGTTCTGCAAGGGCGACGATCTCAAGCGCTTCGACACCGATGGCGATGGCTTCGTCGACGGCATCTTTCTCATCCACGCGGGCGGCGGTGCCGAGGCTTCGCCTGATCCGGTAAAGCGCAAGAACATGATCTGGTCGCACAAGTGGACCTTGCCGCAAGCCTTCGAAAACAAGGGCGTGAAAGTGTTCGCGTATTCCACCGAGCCCGAGGACGGCAAGGTCGGCGTGTTCGCCCACGAGTTCGGCCACGTGCTGAGCCTGCCCGATCTGTACGACACCTCGTACCGGTCGGAAGGCGTCGGGAACTGGTGTCTGATGGGCGGCGGCTCATGGGGCGGCGGTGGCAGCAAGCCGACCCGCATGTCGTGCTGGTGCCTGTCCAAGCTGGGCTGGATCAAGCCGCTGAACGCCAAGCCGGGCAAGTACACGCTCGCCACACTCGAGAAAGACCCGAAGGCCTGTCTGCAGGTGTGGACCGGCGGCAAGCAGGGCCCGGAATATTTCCTGCTGGAGAACCGCGAGGCCACCGGCCGCGATGGCGCGTTGCCTGGCGCCGGCCTGGCCGTGTGGCACATCGATGAGGCCCGGTCGGACAACACCAATCCGCTCGCCTACAGGGTCGGGCTGATGCAGGCCGATGGCCTGCGGCAACTCGAGCTGTCGAAAAACGCGGGCGATGCCAACGACCTGTTCCCCGGCGGGCTGAAGAAGAAGTCGTTCAACGACAAGACCACGCCATCGTCGCGCGCCCACGACGGCACCTCGACAGGTGTGGCGCTCAGCGCGATTTCGTCGACCAACGGTTTGGTCAAGCTCACGGTGAAACGTTAGCCGTGGCGCGCCCGGCCTTGCACGGGCAAGCCGCTATATGGCCTTCAGTTCCTGCACCACGGCCTGGCCGCCCGCGGGCCCGCCAAGGTAGGTCAATGTCGCCCTGACCTGGCGGCCCAGCAACGCCGGCGCCGCGTCGAGATCGGGTTGTGGCGCGATGAACGCGCGCAGCGTCTGGCCCGGCACGGCCTGGATGAAGTCGGCCGCCGGGTCGGGCGAAGCAAGCGACGTCACCTCGATCTCCACGTGGCTGCCATAACCATCGGCCGCGGCCACGCAGGCGCGCAAAGTGCCGGTGACGATGGTGCTGTTGCTTTTGGCTTTCATGGCGCGCCGATGGTACGCCCGGGCGAGACCTGACGGTGTTGCCACGCTTGGGGCAGTCGGTCTGGCAACGCGCCTGCGCCGGCCGAGTTGTTGTGGTCATGCGGCATGAAACGTGTCCGCCTTCTTCAACACCGCCGGAAACTGCAGCCCGGTCGCGGTCTCGATCCACTTGAGCGGCTTCTGTTCCAGCTTGAACAGCCGGTCGAAATTCAGCACCTCGAACGCGATGCCGCCCACCAGCTTCTGCTGCGACAGACGGTAGGCCGTGGCCCGCAGCGTGCCGTCCCCGGCATACCAGGCCACCACCTTGAAGCAGCCCAACGCCACCTGCACCGAGGCATGGACCGGGTCGTCCGCGTCGAACAGCGGCCCGGTGAAGACGCAGATGCGTGCGGCCTTGCCGCCCTCGTGCGCCACGCCCTGTTCCAGCAGGTCCATTTCGAGTTCGCCCCATTGGCCGTGCTGGCCGAAGACGGCGCGATTGAAGCCCGGCACCTGCGGCACCGCGTTCGCATACGAGCAGGTCATGTCGGCGGCCGTGCGCGCGGCGGTCAGCGTCTGGCCCCATTCGGCGTCTTCGCGACGCGACAGGTGGCCCTTGTCGAAACCGCTGTTGGCATACCATGCGTCGTCCAGCTGCGCGGCGTAGTCGATGCGGTTGTCGCGCAGCCATTGGTCCTGCCGGGTGGCGCTGCCGAGCGCGGCGAAGCGGTGCTTGCCGCTGACGTTGATGGCGCTCAGCACCGGCACGCGGCGCAGGGCATGCTGGATGCTGCTGAAGTGGTGGTACTTCAGCACGCAGGCGCTCGGGTTGTTCTTCAGGAAGGCCAGTTGCTTGCGCAGCTTGGGGCCGGGCACGGGCAGGGCGATGTGCACACCCATGAAGTCTTCGTCGAAACCCAGGCAGCGGCTGTAGTCGCGGTCGTCCTCGAGTTTCTTCTCCATGTCCACCGCTGAAGACAAGGCGGCGGTGGCTGGCGGGCCCGCCAGCATCTGCACCACAGGCGCGCCCGCGCCGATGCTGATGCGAATCTCCACACGAGCGAACGGCGCCGCCGCGGGCGCGCCGGCCGACTGCGGGCCGACCGGCAGCGCGGGCAGCGCGGGCAGGGCGGGCAGGGCAGCGAACGCCCGGTTGTCGGTGTACGCGGGGCTCGCGAAGATCTGCCCGAGCGGGTGCAGCGCCACGGCCGGCGTGGCCCGCAGGTGCTGGACGATCGCGCTGGTGCGCACGCCGCGGTTCGACAACCACACCACACGCGCTTCATCGACACCGCCGTCCACCACGTCGATCACCCGCCCGTCCTTGTCGAGGTACCGGCCTTGCGTGTCCTGCTTCGGCACGCCGGCGCTGTGCAGCGCGATCACCTGCCACTCGTTGTTGAACACCGGCGCGCCGCTGCTGCCCGGCGCGGTGTCGCTCTTGTAGATGAGCACGTCGGCCAGGCTGTTGTCGATGATCTCGTTGTTGCGGATGGCGATCTGCTTTTCCTGGCCATCGGGGTGCTGGACGATGGTCGCGAAATCGCCGGTGCCGGCCTTGCCGAGTGCGCCGTTGAGCACCAGGTAACCCTGCGTGCTCAACGGGTGTTGACCTGTCGCGTCGAGCGGGCGCACGGCCACGATGGCCAGGTCCAGTGCTTCGAAGGCATACAGAAAGGCGGTGGGATCGAGCGCATGCACCACGGGCACGCATGGCTTGCCGTCGATGCCAAATTCAAACCCGAAGGCGATGCAGGCGTCGTCGGCA
This sequence comes from Rhodoferax sp., assembly GCA_028292305.1. GTDB lineage: Bacteria > Pseudomonadota > Gammaproteobacteria > Burkholderiales > Burkholderiaceae_C > Rhodoferax_B. Next base: position 10,870 of record JAQGMQ010000887.1, on the reverse strand, counting down.
AAGGCCGCAAACGCGGCCGGGTCGGCGACCGGGAACACATGGTGGTTGGTCAGCATCAGCTCCGGCGACACCATGAAGCCGGTGGCAAAGGCGGTGCGCTGTTCCCGCTTGTCGAAGTAGCGAATGCGCCCGACGGCGCGCGCCTGCGCGGTGCCGACCTGCAGGTAGTTGATCGACAGCAGATCGTTGTTGCCGAGGTAGCGTTCGAAAGCCAGGCTGGCCGGGTCGCGGCTCGACGCCACGATCATCGCCCGCCGCGCCGCGACATGTTCCGCACCGTCGAGCGCCACGGCAGAGCTGTTGGCGATGTGGCTCCGCACACGGGCGACTTCGGCGGGGTTTCTGGCGAATTCGGCTTCGGCCTTCTGGATCAACGCGACAGGCAGCTTCATGCAAACACTCCTTCATCGGGTGGCCAGCCCGATGATGGCGCGGCACCGGCGCCAGCGTCGCCCGGCATCCGCCAAAGGGGGGATGAACCCGGCAGGCGGGCTTGCGTGTCCTCAGGCGGTGACCATCGCCCGCGGTGAGCGGCTGCGGCGCAGGCCGGTCCATTGCAGATCGGCCAGCACGAGCACGGTGGCCGCCTGCAGCCACAGCCAGGCAGCGCCCGCCAGGCTCAGCTGGAACGGGCCGGCAATGGCCAGGCCGGCGCAGGCCACTGCCCAGCCGACGTTGCCCAGCGCGACCACCGCGATGAGCGCTCGCGCCATGCTGGCAGGGCGGGTGGCACGGTTGGCGATGGCGCCGGCCCCCAGCGCATAGGCGAGCAGGAACCAGCCGGTGCCCGCCAGCAAGCCGGTGGAGAGTCCGGTGAGCCGGGCCATGGCATCGGTGAAGCCGAGTTGCAGCGCGCCGCAGCCGGCGCAGGAAACGGCATCGGCCCACATCACACGCGCAAGAAGCCGGGGATGGGTCAAGACAGACGAGAAAGACATGTTGAACTCCTGAAGTGGGTTGCCGCGCCGCAAGACCTTCCTGCGGCGCTGGCTGCGGATGATCAGCGTGGCACCGACCCGCGTCGATAACCTCGGAGGTCATGGCCGGGCCGCGCCACATCGGCAAAATGCGACGATGCAAGCAGATCCCGCATCACCCGACCCCACCACCTTCGCCAAGCCACCCGGTGCGCGCGAACCCTTCGGCATGCACCTGCGGCACTGGCGGCTGCGGCGGCGACTGAGCCAGTTCGACCTGGCCGAGGAAGCTGCCGTCTCCACCCGGCACCTGAGTTATGTGGAGACCGGTCGCGCCGCGCCCAGCCGCGAAATGGTGCTGCGGCTGGCCGAGCGGCTGGGTGTGCCGCTGCGCGAACGCAATGCCCTACTGGTCGCAGCCGGCTTTGCGCCGATGTACCGCGAGCGGGCGCTGGACGACCCGGCCCTGGCCGCGGCGCGCCAGGCGGTTGCGATGGTGCTGAAGGGCCATGAGCCGTATCCGGCGCTGGCCATCGACCGCCACTGGAACATGGTGGCCGCCAACGCGGCCGTGCCACGCCTGTTGCAGGGGGTGGCGGCCGCGCTGCTGCAGCCGCCCGTCAACGTGCTGCGCCTGGCGCTGCATCCCGACGGGCTGGCGCCGCGCATCCGCAATCTGCGGGCGTGGCGGTCGCATCTGCTGGAGCGGGTGCAGCAGCAGATCGCAGCCACGGGCGACGCCGGGCTGCAGGCGCTGCACGCCGAACTCGTGGCCTATCCGGTGCCGCAGCCGGATGACGACCCACATCCCGCCGAGGCCCGGCCCACGCAACACTTCGTCGTGCCGCTGCAGCTCGGCACCGAAGCCGGCGTGTTGAACCTGATCAGCGCCACCACGGTGTTCGGCAGCCCGGTGGACATCACGCTGCAGGAGCTGGCGGTGGAGTCGTTCTTTCCCGCCGATGCGGCCACGGCAAAGCGGCTGGCCGCGATGGCGTCGGCTTAGCGAGTCAACCGGCTGGCGGCACGAAACCCGCGCCTTCCGGCCTGGTCCGCAGGCCGGCCCGCAAATGCCGCCAAGGCAGCTGCGACGGGTCGGCGATGAACGGCCCGGGGGCACGCACCACCAATATTTTTTCGGCGATGGCGGCGAAGTCGGCCCGAAAGTGCACCGAACTCTTGTTCACCAGAATCCGCATCGTCTCGGGCTCGATGCCCACCGCGCGGTACATGTTGCGGTCGAGCAGCTGGGCCTTGCCCGAGCTCACCGCGATGCGCACGCCGTCGATGCGCAGGCAGGCCATCGGGCCCACGTCGGCCTGCTTGCCGTTCATCATCGGACCGCCGTAGACGAACCTGCCGTCCGACAGGTTTTCCACTTCATACGTGGCGTGCAGCGGCGCATCGCCCGGCACCTGCGGGCAGCCGCCGAGCCCGATGGTGATGCGCGCGCCCACGCCGGCCGCATGTGCCGCGGCCGCAGCGGCGGGGTCGACCATGAGGCCGATGGCCGCGCCGCGCACACCCAGCCGCAGCAGCGCGCGCAGGATGCCGGTGGTGTTCGAATCGCCGCCCACGCCTGGGTTGTCCTGCGTGTCGGCCAGCACCACCGGGCGCGAGGCCGTGGTGGCGATGTCCATTGCTTGCCGGATCGCCGCATCCGGCTCCTCGAACTGCACCGCCCACTGCCGCTCGGGTGTGGCGATGCGCTGGTACAGCGTCTCCACATCGCGTTCGATGGCGAGCGGGTCATGGCCATAGCCCCACACGTCACGCTGCGGCCCGCGCTGCGCTGCAATTCGGTGATGGGCCTGAAGCGCTTCGTGCGCAACACCGACGGCGTGACCTTCGTCGGCGCCGGCGTGGCGGCCGCGGCCGAGATCGCAGCCGGCCAGCTGGTGGCGTTGACCCCGGCCCATCCGCTGTGCCAGACGGCCCAGGTGCGGCTCATCGTGCGTCAGCACCGGCCATTGCCCGTGGCGGCGCATGCCTTGCTGGGTGAGATCCAGCGCCGTTTCTCGGTATTCGAATCGGCCTGAATTCCGCCCGGAGTCATGGGCTGCCGACGCGGCGCGCGGGCAGATTTGTATGCCTACGTATCCGCCGCCGCGCGGCTTACAGCCGCATGCCATCGACCCCCTTTGCGGAAACAGCGCCGATACGAACGGCCGGTCCAATCACCGGCATCCCCTCTACCTGCGGCTCCACCATGACCATCCTCTTCCTGGCCTACCTCGGCGGTGTGCTGACCATCGTCAGCCCCTGCATTCTTCCGGTGCTGCCCTTCGTGCTGGCCCGCGCCGACCAGCCGTTCCTGCGACAGGGCCTGCCCATGCTGGTCGGCATGGCGCTGGCCTTCACGCTGGTGGCCACGCTCGCGGCCGTGGGCGGCGGTTGGGCGGTCGACGCCAACACCTGGGGCCGCTTCGCCGCGCTTGGCCTGCTGGTGGGGTTCGCCCTCACGCTGCTGTTGCCCGGCCTGGCCGACCGCCTGACGCGGCCTGTCGTGGCCTGGGGCGCACGGCTGGCCGAGGTGGCTGCGCGGGGCGATGGGCCAACCCATGGCGCGGGGCAGGGCGGCCTGGCCGCGTCGGTGCTCCTCGGTGCCGCCACCGGCCTGTTGTGGGCGCCTTGTGCCGGCCCGGTGCTGGGCCTGATCCTCACCGGCGCGGCTCTCCAGGGCGCGAACGTCGGCACCTCGCTGTTGTTGTTGGCCTATGCGGCCGGCGCGGCCACGTCGCTGGCGTTGGCGTTGCTGGTGGGTGGCCGCGTCTTCGCCCTGCTCAAGCGCTCGCTCGGTGTGAGCCAGTGGCTGCGCCGTGGCAGCGGTGCCGCCGTGTTGCTCGGCGTGCTGCTCATCGCCACCGGCCAGGACACGGGCTTGCTGAGCCAGCTGTCGCTCGGCAGCACGGCCAAGGTCGAGCAGCAACTGCTCGACGTGCTGAAGCGCCGAGACGGGCACGCCTTGCCGCAACCCTCGTTGATGCCAGAGGCCAACGCGGCGACGCCACCGACGCGCAGCGCCACCAGCCGGGTGGCGTTCAACGACACCGGTGGCCGCAAGCTGCCATCGCTCGACGGCGCCACCGGCTGGCTCAACACGGCGCCACTGGCGGGTACCGAGCTGCGTGGCAAGGTGGTGCTGGTCGACTTCTGGACCTACTCCTGCATCAACTGCCTGCGCACGCTGCCGTATGTGCGCGCCTGGGCCGACAAGTACAAGGACGCCGGCCTGGTGGTGCTGGGCGTGCACTCGCCGGAGTTCGCGTTCGAGAAAAACCCGAACAACGTGCGCCGCGCCGTGGCCGACCTCGGCATCACCTACCCGGTCGCGGTGGACAGCGACCACGCCATCTGGCGCGCGTTCGGCAACCAGTATTGGCCGGCGCTGTATTTCGTCGACGCCAAGGGCCGGCTGCGGCACCAGATCTTCGGCGAAGGCCAATACGCCGAAGCCGAGCGCGTGATCCAGGCGCTGCTGGCCGAGGCCGGCACCACGGCGCCGGCCAACGCGGTCAACGCCCTGGTCAAGGTGCAAGGCGAGGGCGTGCAGGCCGCGCCCGGCGACGCCGCCATGTCGGGCGAAACCTATGTCGGATATGCCCGCACCAACGATTTCGTGCCCTTCGGCGGAATCGTGCAGGACGCCAGCCACAGCTACCAGCCGAGCGGCTCGCTGCAGTTGAACCAGTGGACGCTGGGCGGCGCCTGGAAGGTGGAGGCTGAACGCGCCGTCGCCGCGGCCCCGGGCGCACGGCTCGGCTACCGTTTCAGCGCACGCGATCTGCACCTGGTGCTGGGCCACGCGGCGGGCACGGCGACGGTGCGGTACCGCGTCTGGATCGACGGACAGCCCGCTGGCGAGAACCACGGCACCGACACCGACGCCAGCGGTGCCGGCAAGATCGACGCGCACCGCCTGTACCAGCTGGTGCGGCGCACGTCATCGGTGGGTGACCACCTGTTCGAGATCGAGTTCCTGGACGCGGGAGCCGAGGTCTATGCGTTCACCTTCGGCTGAAGCCATGGCCCCGGCAACGTTCCGTTGGAAGAAGCTGGGCCTGAGCTTCGTGTTCTTCCTCGGCGGCATGGCGCACGAGCTGCGCAACCCGATCCAGTGCCAGTGCGTGACCGCGCGCGCGGTCGCAATCTGGCGTGCGCCGCAGCGCAAGCGCCGCTGAACAGCGGTCGTATTTCCCCATCTCCCGCGTGCGCGAGAGGGTCGGGGTGAGGGCTGTGCGAACGTGCCCCCATCCCATCCGGCAGCCTTCCCCTGTTTTCCTCCTTCCCCTCCCGGGGGAAGGCCGGGAGGGGGGCACGGCGCTTCACCCGCATCCACCGCCAATGCCGCCAACATCCCGCCCCCACCCCAGCCCTCCCCCGGGAGGGGAGGGAGCAAGGCACGCACCAAACGTCAAGCCTGTCGACTGGCTCCCGAACGCTTCGGCCCGCAGATTTGTACGTCCACGTAAGTCCTCGGCAGCCCGTACGTTGGCGTACAAAACCCCGCCCGCCTCGACACATGCCACATACAAGCGCCCTTTGTAATTGAACCCAGCGCACAGCAGATCCATGCCAGCGGCGCTGCCAGTTCAACCCATTCAAGGAACCCGCATGTCAGAACCCATTCATCAACCCGTTGCATCGCCAAACCCGGCAGCGCCGCTGCGGCCCACGCGCCGCTTCTTCCTCGGCAGCGCCGTCGCCGGGCTGGCCTTCACCGGCCTCGCACAGGCGCAGAACGCCGTGCCTTCAGGCGCTTCCGCCAGTGCGGCGCCGCTTTCCCCGATTCGCCAGATCCGGGCCGGCGAGCTCGACATCGGCTATTACGAAACCGGTCCGGTCGACGGACTGCCGGTGTTGCTGCTGCACGGCTTTCCGTACGACATGCACAGCTACGCCGACGTGGCGCCCCTGCTGGCCGCACGCGGCTGCCGCGTCATCGTGCCGCACCTGCGTGGCTATGGCACGACGCGCTTCATCGATGCGGCCACGCCGCGCACGGCCCAGCAGTCGGCCGTGGCCGCCGATGCCGTCGCGCTGATGGACGCGCTGAAAATCGACCGCGCGGTGTTCGCCGGCTACGACTGGGGTGCGCGCACGGCCTGCATCGTGGCCGCGCTCTGGCCCGAGCGCTGCGCCGGCCTGGTGTCGGTCAACGGCTACCTGATCCAGGACATCGCCCGGGCCAGGCAGCCCATTCCACCGCAGATCGAGTCGGGCCTGTGGTACCAGTACTACTTCGCCACCGAACGCGGCGAGGCCGGCCTGACCGCCAACCGGCGCGAGTTCGCCCGCGTCACCTGGGTGCGCAATTCGCCGAAGTGGAAGTTCGACGACACCACCTTCGCCCGCAGCGCGGTGGCTTTCGACAACCCCGACTACGTCGCCATCGTGGTCCACAACTACCGGTTCCGCCTGGGCCTGGCGCCGGGCATTGCCAAGTACGAAGCGCTGGAGCGCCGGCTCGCGGTGCTGCCGACGATCGGTGTGCCGACCATCACGCTCGACGGCGATTCGGACGGCGTCGCGCCAGCCACCGACGGCAAGGCGCAGGCCGGAAAATTCACCGGCCCGCGCGCACACCGCGTGATCCCGGGCGTGGGCCACAACCTGCCGCAGGAGGCGCCCGAGGCCTTTGCCGCGGCGGTGTGGGACGTGGTTGGCGGCCGGGTCTAGCCGATCGGGTTCGCTGTCACCACTGGCTGACTCTCGGCCCATTCGACGCCCGGGTTGGTACGCCCATGTATCCCGATCGCCCGCCCATACAACACATTGCGCGGCCGAGACATGGGCGACAAACCAGCCCGGTGTAATTCATTCCGTGCTTCGCCTTGCGCACCTGTGCACCTGTGCACCTGTGCACTTTGCACTTGCGCAGGGCAAAGCATCTCAACTTTCATCCTGGACAGCAGAAGCAAATCACATGACATCCACCCTCGACACCCCCTCCGTCACCGCCATCGACAAGGTCCTCTACACCGGCAAGACCCACACCACCGGCGGCCGCGACGGCAGCGCGCAAAGCAGCGACGACCGGCTGAACATCAAGCTGTCGTCGCCCGGCAGCAGCGGCGCCGGCACCAACCCCGAACAGCTGTTCGCCGCGGGCTGGTCAGCCTGTTTCATCGGCGCCATGGGCCTGGCCGCGGGCAAGCTGAAGGTCACATTGCCGGCCGACCTGGCGGTGGATGCCGAGGTCGATCTCGGCAAGACCGGCGACGCCTACCTGCTGCAGGCCCGCCTCAATGTGCGCCTGCCCGGCCTGCCCCGCGACGTGGCCCAGGCGCTGGCGGATGCGGCGCACCAGACTTGCCCGTATTCGAAGGCGACACGGGGCAACATCGGGGTGACGATCACCATCGTGTGATCAAAGGTTTGCCTGCCGCGGCGTCAACGCGCCCAGAGCAGACGCCCGCCCAACGCGATCAACGCGGCCCCCATGCCGCGCTCGATCCGGGCCTTGAACCGAACGAAGTAACGGGTCACGCGCGGCTTGGAGAAAAGCAGCGCCAGGCTGCAGTACCGCCCGGCCGACATCAGCAGGCAGCCCACGGCCACCATGTAGACGCTGACAAGGATCAGCAGTACGTGTGAATAATCCATGCGGATCATTCTATGGAAGTCGTTCAGCCCACCGGCAACTCCAGCCGCGCCGCCAGCCCACCGCCTTCGCGGTTGGCCAGGCTCAGCCGCCCGCCGATCGCCGCCGCCAGCTGCTGCGCGATGGCCAGTCCCAGGCCGGTGCCGCCGGTGTCGCGGTTGCGCGAGTTTTCGACGCGGTAGAAGGGCTGCAACACCGCCTCGAGTTCTGCGTCGGGAATGCCAGGTCCGCGGTCCAGCACGGTGATGGCGATCTGGTCCGGCTTGCCGGCTGACGCGACGGCGCTCAGGGCGACCGTCACCTCCTGGCCCTGGCTGAACTTCAGCCCGTTGTCGACCAAATTGGTGAGGATGCGGCGCAGGGCCAGCGGCTGGGTCAACACCGGGTGACCCACACGGCCAGATACCTGCACCGGCTTGCCCGCGTCCTCGTAGTCGCAGCGCAGGATGTCCAGCAGGCCGTCCAGGTCGACACGGCGCGCTGCCTCGTCGGCGCCGTGCAGGCTCTTGGCATAGGCCAGTGCTTCGCGCACCAGGCTGACCATTTCATCCAGGTCGTGCTGCATCTTGCCGCGCTGCGTGTCGTCGTCCATCAGCTCGGTGCGCAGGCGCATGCGGGTGATCGGCGTCTGCAGGTCGTGCGAGATGGCGGCCAGGATCTGGGTGCGTTCGGCCAGGTAGCCGGCGATGCGTTGCTGCATGGCGTTGAAGGCGGTGGCAGCCTGCGCCACTTCGGTCGGGCCACCTTCCGGCAGCGGTGTGGCCTTGAGGTCGGGGCCAAGGGCATCGGCCGCGCGGGCCAGCTGGCGCAGCGGCTGCGTGGCGATGCGTACCGCAAAAAACGCGCACACGGCCAGCAATGCGAGCTGCAACGCCAGCAAGGCGGGCAGCCATTCGGACACCGGCATGCTGGCCGCGTGCAGGTCGATGGTCAAGGGCGCACCGTCACCCAGCGCCAGGTGCACCTGCACGTGTTTCGGGTCGTCGGGCAGGGCGTGCACCGTCACCGCATAGCGCGTGCCCACCGCGTTCACGATGGCCGTACCCACGCGGTCGCTGATCTCGTTGCCGGGGGCTTGCGCGGCCACGCCGGTGTCGAGCTGGTAGCGGTAGTTGTTGCGGTCGAGCAGGGGCAGCCAGGCCGGGCGTTCGCCTGCCGGCACGCGGTCGAGGATGGCGATCGACGCGGCCACGTCGCGCTCCAGGTTGTCGAGCATCAGGTTGCGCCCGACCAGGCCGCGCTCGTACATCACCAGCAAGTACGACATGCCTTGTGCCGCAAGGATGCCGATGAACAGGATCAGCATCAGCCGCGCAAACAGGCTGCCGGGCCAGCGCCACATGCGGCCGGTATCGCGCGTGGCCACCGCTTTCAAATCGGTGCCTCCCGCGGATGTTGCGGCTGCACCGCCGCGCTGAACACATAGCCCTCGCTGCGCACGGTCTTGATGTAGCGCGGTTCGCGGGCGCCGTCGTTCAGCCGTTGCCGCAGCCGGCTCACCAGCAGGTCGATCGAGCGTTCGAACAACTCGGCGTCGCGGCCCTGCGTCAGGTTCAGCAACTGGTCGCGGTTGAGCACGCGCTGCGGGTGGTCGAGGAACACCCGCAGCAGCCGGTACTCGGCGCCGCTCAGCGGCACCAGCGTGCCACCGGTGTCGACCAGGTGGCGGCCCACGGTGTCCAGCTGCCACTCGCCGAACGACAGCAGGTGCGCCGGCTCGTCGACTTGCAGGTTCGGCGGCAGCATGCGTGCACGGCGCAGCACCGAGCGGATGCGGGCCAGCAGCTCGCGTGGCGCGAACGGCTTGGCCAGGTAGTCGTCGGCGCCCATCTCCAGGCCGAGGATGCGGTCGGCCTCGTCGCTGCGGGCGGTGAGCATCAGGATCGGGATGGTCTTGTGTTTGCCGGCGCGCAGGTCGCGGCACAGCGTCAGGCCGTCTTCACCGGGCAGCATCAGGTCGAGCACGATCAGGTCGATGGCCACGTCATCGAGCGCGGCGCGCAGGTGTTTGCCGCTGGCGGCCTTGGTCACGCGCAGGCCGTTCTTCTCGAGGTAGCTGCCCAGCAGTTCCCTGATCTCGCGGTCATCGTCGACGATGAGGATGTGGTCTGGTTGCATCGGGTCCGTCCGGAAAGTTGCAGGCTGTCGGCATTGTGCCGCCGGCGAGAGGGCAGGGCGCGGGGAAACGCAAGGCAAAGGCGAAGAGATCTTCAAGCGGCCAGCAGCGCCTGGACCTGCTGTTCGGTCTCGTCGTAGCGGCCTTCGCCGAAGTGGTGGTAGACGATCCGGCCCTGCTTGTCGATCAGGTACACGGCCGGCCAGTACTGGTTGTTGAACGCGCGCCAGGTGGCATAGGCGTTGTCTTGCGCCACGGCGTGTCGGATCCCCAGGCGCGTGATGGCCTGCTGCACGTTCTTCGTCGATTTCTCGTAGGCAAACTCGGGCGTGTGCACGCCCACCGTCACCAGGCCCTTGCCAGCGTATTTGTCGTGCCAGGACTTCACGGCGGGCAGGTGGTTCAGGCAGTTGATGCAGGTGTAGGTCCAGAAGTCGATCAGCACCACCTGGCCCTGCAGATCGGCCAGGCGCAAGGGTTTTGAATTCAGCCAGGTATCGATGCCGGCGAATTCTGGCGCCACCCGGGGCGTGGTCTCGCCGCCGCCCAGCGACAGAAACGCCGAGGCATAAGGGGCGGCACAGGCTGCTGCGGCAGCGGCGAAGAACAGGCGGCGGGTGGTCATGGTGGTGTCCTCGGAGGGTGGTTGATGGACGCCATTGGAAGGTGCCGTGGTATCGGTGGTGTGTCATGCGCAGGCAGCGGCGCAACCCTCGGTATCCGGTACAGCGCCTGACACACTGGCATACAAAAATGGCCAGCCCCGACCCAGCGCGTGGGCCGCCGCCGGGTAAGCTCCGGCCGCGTTGTCAACACACGAGGAGTCAACTTGAGCCCATCTGCCACCCCCGCCACTGCGGCCGCCACCGCCAGCCGCATCGACTACTTCTTCAACCCGCAAAGCCCCTGGACCTACCTCGGCCACGCGCGTTTCGTGGCGATGGCGCAGGCCGCCGGCGCGACGGTCCGGCTGCGGCCGGTCGACTTCGGCGCGGTGTTCCCGGTGTCGGGCGGCCTGCCGCTGGGCAAGCGCGCACCGCAGCGCCAGGCCTACCGGCTGGTCGAGATGGCGCGTTTCTCGCGCCACCTGGGCCTGCCGATCAACCTCAAGCCCAAGTTCTTCCCGGTGTCCGGCGACGACGCGGCCAAGTTCCTGATCGCCATCGACCTGCACGACGGCACCGAGACCGCGCTGCGGGTCGGCAGCGCGGTGTTCGCCGCGGTCTGGCTGCA
>JAQGMQ010000841.1 GCA_028292305.1 Rhodoferax sp. | reverse complement strand
CACGTAAGCCTTGGTGCGGCTTGCGAACTGCACGACGTGTGGACCCTCGGAGGTCTCGTTGCGCACGAAGGTGGGCTTGGATTCGGTGTCGAAGCCGAGCACCGTCTGGCCGCGCAATTCGGCATCGGCCCGCTCGGCGTCCTGCGCCGTGGCGACCAGCCGGATCTGCGGCAGCGTGAGGCTGGGGAAAGGCGGCAGCAGCGCGATCTGCTCGCGGTCGGGGGCTTCCAGGCGGTCGTTCATAAACTGGCGGTTCTCATCGTTCGGCGAGGTAATGTTGCATGGTCACCGACACGCCCGGCTGCAGGTACGAGCGCACGCGCGTCTCCAGCTCCTGGTCGGCCAAGGTGGCGCGGGCGCGTTGGTGCAGGTAGTCGGCCCACGATGTGACGATGAAGCGTTCGACGAAGCGCGACGGGTTGGCCAGGTCGCGGTAGATGCGCCAGAAGGTGGCGCCGTCGCGCCGGCGTGGCGCACGCAGGTGGCTCACGGCCTCCAGGAATTCGGCGGACTCTTCGGGGCGGACCAGGTAAGCCATCTCCACCGCCACCGGGCCGGCCTCGGGCGCGGGTTCGTCCTTGATGAACAGTTCTTCCCACTGCGTGGCCTGCGTGATTTCCATCTTCTCGCCCATGCGCAGCGGGAACGGCCGCGCCAGCAACAGGCCGCCGCCCATGGCCGCGGCCGCCACGCACAGCGCGAAGTCCAGCCCGAAGATGTCCGACAGCGCGCCCCAGAACGCCGAGCCCAGCGCGAACGAGCCGAGCGCGCACAAGGTGTGCATGGCCAGCGCCCGCGCCCGCACCCAGGGCGGCACGCTGGTCTGGGTGGCGGTGTTGAAGGTCGACATCACCGCCATCCACGCCGCCCCGCCACACACCAGCGCCAGGTACACCAGCGGCGCCCAATGCGAAAAAGCGGCGATCACCATCACCGTGGCAAACACCACGCAACCCGTGCCGACGATGGCCTCCAAGCCGAAGCGCAGCCGCAGCCGGCCGATGACCAGGCCGACCAGCACCGCGCCCGTGCCCAGGCAGCCCATCAACAGGCCGTAGCCCGCGGCGCCCAGGTTCAACTGCTTGGCGCCGATGACCGGCAGCAGCGCCCACAGCGCCGAGCCCGCGCCGCTGTAGGCCACGGTGCGCACCAGTTGCGCCAGCACCGTCTGCGAGTGCCAGGCGAACCGCAGCGCACTCAACATGCCGCCCCACAGCCGCTCGGCCGGCAGCCGCGAAGGCGGGTGCGGCCGCGGCGGCCAGCGCTTGATCGACCACCACATGGCCAGCGTGCTCAGCACCGCCAGCGCAAAGTTCCAGGCGCCGCCCAGCGCCGAAAACACCACGCCGGCCAGCGCCGGCCCCACGGCGCGGGCCGCGTTGTAGGCGATCGACACCGTGGTGATGGCCAGCGGCAACTCGTCGCGCGGCACCGAGTCAGCGATGGATGAATTCCAGGCCGGCGACAGCAGTGCCGTGCAGCTGCCGGCCACGAAGATGAAGAACAACACCGTGGCCGCGCCGCCCACGCCGGTCAGCAGCAGGATGGCCAGCAGCGCCCCGGTGATGGCCTGCACCACCAGCGCGGCCTGGATCAGCCGGCGGCGGTCGGTGATGTCGGCCAGCACGCCGGCCGGCAAGGACAGCAGGAACATCGGCAGGAACACCGCCGTCTGCACCAGCGCGGCGAGGAACGACGAGCCGGTGAGCTCCACCATCATCCAGGCCGCCGCCATGGTCTGCATGGCGTTTCCGATGAAGTACACCGCGCCCGCGCCCCACAGGCCACGAAACGACCGGTGGCGCATGGTGGACCAGATCGAGGTGGATGGCGCGTGGGGCGGGAGGGGGGAGAGCGAGGACGGGGTGGTCACAGGACAATTGTCCCTCTTTGCGGAGCAGGGCCCGATCGTCCGGTATCTTACGGTCGCCCGTTGATCGCGCCGGGTGATGTCGGGTGCGTTCTGCTTCAAAATAAAATACCGCCGTACCCCACGCGGCATTCGCCTCCTTCCCTGCAGCAGATCGCGGATTCTCTTGTTTACCGGGTGCTTTCCCACATTGAAGACAATAGCGACTGCGCGGCCCGGCCTCTGACCGGTCCACCGCCCGTTCCGACTCTACCGGGCCCCATTACCCGGGACCCTTTACTTCATGACCCAATCTCAAACCCTTCCCTTCTTCTCCCGCCTGTCCATCGCCATCGGCAGCTTCTTCGCGCTGCTGGCCGACGCGGGCCTGGCCGCGCGCGTGCAGGCGCTGCGCAACGGCGCTCCGCTGGCCAGCGAGATGCCGCCGCCCGCCCCCGTGCAGGCGCCGCCGGCGGTGCGCGCCACCGCCAGCGCCGATGCCGCGCTGCAGCTGCTGGCCCTGCTGCAGCGCGAGTCGCGCTTCGTTGACTTCCTGGAGGAAGACATTGCGGCCTACTCCGATGCCGAGGTGGGCGGCGCCGCGCGCCTGCTGCATGGCGGGGCGCGCAAGGTGCTCAAGGAAACCTTCGACCTGGAGGCCGTGCGACCCGAAGCGGAAGGCAGCCGTCTGACGCTGCCAGCGGGCTTCGACGCCGCGGCGGTGCGCGTGACCGGCAACGTGGTCGGCCAGCCGCCATTCACGGGCACGCTGCAGCACAAGGGCTGGCGCGTCACGGCCGTGCGGCTGCCGGCGCTGACCGAAAAACACGACACGCGCGTGATCGCACCGGCGGAGGTGGAGCTTTGAGCCGCCCCCGCCCGGCCGCCCTGAAGGGCGCGAGCACCACGGCGCGCAGCGCGCAGGCCTCCCTATGACGAAGTACGCCATCGGCATCGACCTCGGCACCACGCACAGTGCCCTGTCGTGGGTCGACCTGCAGACCGACGGCGCAGCGCCCGAGATCCTGCCGATCACACAGCAAAGCGGCCCCGGCGCCGTGCACGATTTCGCCCTGCTGCCCTCGTTCCTCTACCTCCCGCATGCCAGCGAGTTCGCTGCCGGTGACCTGGCCCTGCCCTGGAACGCCACGCCCGAGCGCATCGCCGGTGAATGGGCGCGCAGCCATGGGGCGCTGACGCCGATCCGCCTGGTCGCAAGCGCCAAGAGCTGGCTCGGCCATGCCGGCGTGGACCGGCGGGCCGGCATCCTGCCAGCCGATGCACCGGCCGAGGTCGAGCGCATCTCGCCCCTGGCCGCCAGCACGCATTACCTGCAACACCTGCGCGACGCGTGGAACCACCGCCATCCCGAGGCGCCGTTCGACCAGCAGGCCGTCACGGTAACGATTCCTGCCTCATTCGATCCGGCCGCACGCGAACTGACGGCCGAGGCCGCCCGGGCCGCCGGCTACCAGGGCATCACGCTGCTGGAGGAACCTCAGGCCGCGCTGTACAGCTGGATCGCGGGCAGCGCCGGCGACTGGCGCCGGCAAGTGCAGGTCGGCGACGTGATCCTGGTCATCGACGTGGGCGGCGGCACCAGCGACTTCTCGCTCATCACCGTGACCGAGGACGCGGGCAACCTGCAACTGAACCGCGTGGCCGTAGGCGAGCACATCCTGCTGGGGGGCGACAACATGGACCTGGCGCTGGCCCACGGCGTCGCGCGCGGCCTGGCCGCTGATGGCAAGCAGTTGGATCCCTGGCAGATGCGCGCCCTCACCTACGCCTGCCGACTGGCCAAGGAGCAGCTGCTGAGCGACGCCGATCTGCAAAGCGTGGCGCTGGTCGTGCCCAGCCGTGGCTCCAAGCTCATTGGCGGTTCAGTCAAGACAGAGCTGAACCGCGAGCTGTTGACCAGCCTCCTGCTCGAAGGCTTCTTCCCGGCCGTGGAAAGCAGCGCCCGGCCCATCAGCCGCCCGCGCGCCGGTCTGACGCAGATCGGCCTGCCCTATGCGCAGGATGCCGCCGTGACGCGCCACCTGGCCGCGCTGCTGGGCCGCCAGCTTGGCGCCACGGCGCAACTGGCCGGCTTTGCCCAGCCCGAAGGCGCAAGCTTCCTGCATCCCACTGCCGTGCTGTTCAACGGCGGCGTGTTCACGTCCGAACTGCTGGGCGAACGCGTGCTGTCCACGTTGAACGCCTGGCTGGCCGCCGACGGCGCGCCCGCCGCGCGGCTGCTGCAAGGCGCCGACATGGACCACGCCGTGGCGCGCGGCGCGGCCTATTACGGCCAGGTGCGCCTGGGTCAGGGCATCCGCATCCGCGGTGGCACGGCCCAGGCCTACTATGTGGGCATCGAGTCGAGCATGCCGGCCGTGCCGGGACTGGAGCCGCCCGTGCAGGCGCTGTGCGTGGCGCCCTTCGGCATGGAGGAAGGCTCGGAGGCGCCGCTGCCGCCGCAGCAACTGGGCCTGGTGGTGGGCGAATCGGTGCGCTTCCGCTTCTTTGCCTCGTCCGTGCGGCGCGACGACCAGCCCGGCACGCTGCTGGACTTCTGGTCGCCCGAGGAACTGCAGGAACTGGCGCAGATCGAGGTCACGCTGCCGGCCGACGGCCGTGCCGCGGGCGAGGTCGTGCCCGTGCAGCTTCGCGCGCGTGTGACCGAGATCGGCACGTTGGAGCTGCTGGCGCATGCGGGTGAAGGTGCAACCGGCGGCGCGCACTGGAAGGTGGAGTTCGACGTCCGCGACGCGTGATGTCGGTGGTGCCCGTGAGGTCCGTGATGCCCGTGCTGCCCGTGATGCCAGCCGCCTTCCACATCGGCATCGACCTGGGGACGACCCACACCGTGCTGGCGTTCGCGCCCGTCGGTGCCGGTGACATCCAGGTCTTCGCGATCCCGCAGAGCATTGCGGCGGGCGAGGTCGCACCGCGGCCCTTGCTGCCTTCGCTGCGTTTCCATGCGGCCGAAGGCGCGCTGGCTGCAGCCGACCTGCCCTTGCCATGGCCGTCGGACGAGCCGGCCATCCTCGGCGCTTTCGCACGTGAGTTGGGACAGCAGACGCCAGGCCGGCTGGTGGCCAGCGCCAAGAGCTGGCTGTCGCACCCCGCGGTCGACCGCACCGCCGCCATCCTGCCCTGGGGCGCACCGGACGAGGTGCCCAAGGTCTCGCCGCTGGAGGCCAGCGCGAGCTACCTGCGCCACCTGCGCCGCGCCTGGGACGCGGCCCACCCCGAGGCGCCGCTCGCGCGGCAAGCCACCGTGCTCACCGTGCCGGCCTCGTTCGACGAAGGCGCGCGCCAGTTGACCTTGCAGGCTGCCGCGCTGGCCGGGCTTGGCGCGGTGCATCTGATCGAAGAGCCGCAAGCCGCGTTCTACGACTGGGTGTTCGCCCACCGTGCCGACCTGGCACGCCAGCTGGCCGACACGCGGCGCCTGCTCGTGGTCGACGTGGGCGGCGGCACCACCGACCTCACGCTGATCGACGTCACGCTGGACGCCACGGGCCAGCCACAGCTCGAGCGCACGGGCGTGGGCGACCACCTGGTGCTGGGCGGTGACAACATGGACCTCGCGCTCGCACGCTGGATCGAACCGCGGCTGTCGGGCGGGCCGCCGGGCCATCCGGGGCAGCGACTCAGTGCAATCCAGCTGGCGCAACTCACCCAACGTTGCCGCAGCGCCAAGGAGCGCCTGCTGGCGCCGGACGGACCAGCCGACGTCACGGTCACGCTCCAGGGCAGCGGCAGCCGACTGATCGGCGGTGCGCGTTCGGCGGTCCTCACGCGGGCCGACGTCGACCAACTGCTGGTCGAAGGCTTCTTCCCGCAGGTGTCGGCCGACGCCCAGCCCCAGCGCGCTCGTGGCGCCCTGGTCGAGTTCGGCCTGCCCTATGCCAGTGATGCCGCCATCACGCGCCACGTTGCAGCCTTCCTGCAGCGCCAGGGCGGCGACCTGCCCGACACGGTGCTGCTCAACGGCGGCGTGTTCCATGCCCCGGCGCTGCGTGAGCGCCTGCTGACCACGCTGCGCACCTGGCAACCTGCAGGGGCCCCACCGATGCGCCTGCTGGATGCGCCCCGACTCGACGCCGCCGTCGCGCGCGGCGCGGTCGCCTACGCCATGGCCCGCGCCGGCAACGCGCCACGCATCCGAAGCGGCGCCGCGCGGGCCTACTATCTGGTCCTCGAGGACGGCCAAAGCGTCTGCGTACTGCCGCGTGGCACGTCCGAAGGCGAGGCTGTGCGTTTGGAAGTTCAGCGCTTCAGCCTGCGCCTGGGCCGCCCGGTGCACTTCAACCTGGTCACGAGTGCCGTCGACCTGCGGCACCACGCCGGCGAACTGGTAGCGCTGCACGACGGCCTGCAGCGCCTGCCACCCCTCACCGCCGTGTTGGAGCCCAAGGCTGGCGCGGCCAGCGAGGTGCAAGTGCGGCTCGATGCCCGGATCACCGAAGTCGGCACGCTGGAGATGTACTGCACGGCCGTCGATGTGACCGACGCGCCGCACCAGCGCTGGAAACTCGAATTCCAGCTGCGCGGCGGTGCAGCCAAGCCAGATACCGAGTCACCCGTTGCCGCCCATCCGCGCCTGCCCGAGGCGCTGGCCGCCATCGCCCGCGCCTACGGTGACAAGAAGCAAGGCGTGGACACCAAGGAAATCCGCCAACTGCGCGCCACGCTGGAACGCCTGCTCGGCGACCGCGCCACCTGGCCTGCCGCATTGCTGCGCACCCTGTTCGGCGCACTGCTGCAAGGCGCCAGGCGCCGGCGCCGCTCGGCACAACACGAGCGCACCTGGTTCAACCTGGCCGGCTTCACGCTGCGGCCGGGCTTCGGCGATCCGCTCGACAGCTGGCGCATGGAACAGATGTGGCAGCTTTTCGGCCCCGGCATCGCGCACAGCGAAGACAGCCAGCAGTGGTCGGAGTGGTGGACGCTGTGGCGCCGCATTGCGGGCGGCGTGGACGCCGAGCAGCAGCAGATGGTCTTCGACGTCATCGCCTATTACCTGCAGCCGCCCGGCGGCACCGACATCGCCGCGCCCGAGGGTCCGCCCATGCGGGCGCTCGATGAATT
Organism: Rhodoferax sp.; assembly: GCA_028292305.1. Lineage (GTDB taxonomy): Bacteria > Pseudomonadota > Gammaproteobacteria > Burkholderiales > Burkholderiaceae_C > Rhodoferax_B. Next base: position 883 of record JAQGMQ010000841.1, on the reverse strand, counting down.
GCTGCGCATGGCGGCCTCGTTCGAGCGCATCGAGCCGGCCGACAAGATGCAGTTCGGCCGCTGGCTGCTGCAGCGGCTGGAGCGGGGCGCCACGGCCGAACTCTGGTGGGCCCTCGGCCGCCTGGGTGCGCGCCAGCCGCTGTACGCCAGCCTGCACCATGTGCTGCCACCCGCCACCGCGCAGGAATGGCTCGCGCAGATCGCCAGCATCGCGCCGGACTGGGCCCGCGTTGAGGCCGCCGCCTTCGCCGTGGCCCAGATCGCGCGGGCCACGGGCGACCGCGCGCGTGACCTGCCGGAAGACCTGCGCCTGCGGATTGCTGGGGAGCTGCACGCCGCTCATGCCGCGCCAGCGTGGGCGGCGATGGTGCGCGAAGTGAGGGTGCTGGATGAAGCTGATCAGCAGCGGGTGTTTGGGGAGGCACTGCCGCCTGGGCTGGTGTTGTTGCGTGGGTGAGCTGGAGGGGTCAGCCGTCCTCCACTTCACTAAGGAAGGCCTCATAAAAGTCGCGTAGACGCTGCTGGCGTAGCGCCGCGCGCCGCGCACCCTCCACGGACTGGAATCCCTCGGCCAGGCGCAGCAGCTTGGTCTGGAAGTGGTCGATGGTGTAGCGGCTGTCATCCAGCGGGCGCTGCTTCGCGCGCGCGTCGGTGGGGTCGTACAGCGCGCGACCCAGCCGTCCGCCCACAGAGAAGCAGCGTGCCGCCCCGATAAGGCCGATGGCATCGAGCTGGTCCGCATCTTGCAGGATGCGTGCTTCTACAGTGCGCGGCGCCATGCCCGCGCTGTAGCTGTGCGCCTCGATGGCATGGGCTACTGCCTCGGTACGCGCCTGCGGCCAGCCCAGGCCCGCGAGCACCGTTGCGGCCTTGCGCGCAGCCA
>JAQGMQ010000800.1 GCA_028292305.1 Rhodoferax sp. | reverse complement strand
GTACCTGGAGAGGGAGGGTGTTTCACTCACGCCGACCCAGGGCGTCGACAACCCGGCGATGGTGATGTCGCTGGTCGCATCGACCCGCGGCGTGACGCTGATTCCCAGCTACGTCGAGAACCTGCTGCCCTGGTCTGTCGTCAGCCGACCACTGGCCGGCAAGCTGCCGATGATCGACCTGGTGGTGGGCCACAGCCGCAGCAACAACTCGCCGGTGCTCCAGCTGTTTCTGTCGCGGCTGGGTGAGTTGGTGGCCCGTGGCGCAAAGTGAACGCCGCCGGGCCGCGTAGGGAACTACCCGCCGCGGGTGCCGCGGCTGGCTGCGGGCTTCCTGGGCTTTGGTTCGGGCTCTTTTTCTTCCCTCGGCCGGGCCTTGCGCACCGGCTTCAGCTCCACGGCCGGCGGTTTCTCGTTGGCCCGCTCCAGCCACAGCAGCGACTCCATCTGCGACAGAAAGCGGCGCAGGTAATCGGGCGAGACCTTGCGCATCAGCGCCAGCGAACGCAGCACCAGCATGTGCGAATTCAGCGGGCCGGCGTTGTCGGGGCCGCGTTCCATGGCCTTGTCGAGCTGGGTTTCGGCGGCCATTTTCAACCACACTTCGCGGAAGCGGACCACGCTTTTCATCTCCAGCGTGGCGGCGCGGTCAGCACCTGGTGAATTGGCGTTGGTGTCTTGCGTGCTGCCGCGGATGTGCCGGTTCAATGCGGCCAGCGGCGCTTCGGCCTTCTTGTGGGCGGCTTGCAGCCCCAGGCGCTGCAGGCCGCGGTAGTCGCCCGCCACGAACAGCCGGCGCAGCTCGCGGGCCAGGCCGGGGTGCGCGGTGCACAGGCGGGTCAGCTCTGCGCTGGCAGCCTGCTGCGCCTGCGTAAAACGATCGCTGTAATCGGCCAGCGCCGTGTGCAGCTTTTCGTCCAGGATGGGCCGCACGGAATCCGAGGCTTCGGCGGCGCGCTGGGCCAGCACCTCGATGAAGTGAAAGCGTGCCGGGTCGAGGCGGTGGGCACCGTCGTTGCGCAAGGCGGCCAGCAAGTCCTCACCGCCTGACATCGACGGTGGCGCCACGTTCGAACCCGCTTCGATCATGGCGTGCTGGTCTTCACACCCGCCGATCGCGGTACCGGCGCCATTTCTACGCGCCGGTTCTGCGCGCGGCCGTTTTCATTGGTGTTGCTTGCAACCGGCTGCTCGGCGCCAAAGGCGGCGGCGAACACGCGCGGCGCGGGCATGCCTTCGTCGATCAGCGCACGCGTCACGGTCAGCGCGCGTTGGGCCGACAGGTCGAGGTTGTCTGCGAAGCGCTGGTTGCCGCCCTGGATCGGTTTGTCGTCGGTGAAGCCGCTGACCATCAGCATGTCGTCGCGCTCGCCCAGGTACACGCGCAGCGGCGGCACCAGGCTCTTCAGCAGCTGCCGGCCGTCGGGGCGCAACTGGTCCGAATTCACCGGGAACAACACGTTGCCGCTGATGCCGATGCGGCCGTTGTTCAGCGTCACGCGGCCGGTGGCCAGCGGCACGGCCAGGGCCTTCTCGAGCGCGGTGCGGCGTTGTTCTTCGACGTGGCGCTTGGCGACCTCGTTTTTCAGGCTGGCCACCAGGTCGATCTGCACCACCATCACGCCGACCAAAATCAGCACGAACGCGCCGAGCAGGCCCGCCATCAAGTCGCCGAACACGGCCCAGACCGGCGCGGTCTGCTCCAGGCCGTCGTCGAAGTCGCCGCGCTCGTCCAGGCCGGTCATGCCGCCGATCCTTCGGTCCTGGCTTCGGTCGCCCTTTCTGCCAGCGCCACCTGTTGGCTGCGCAGCTGGCGCAGGTCTTCAACGATGTCCTGCTGCGATGAAATGCTCAGGTCGATCACCTCGCGCGCCTGCGCCACGTAGTAGGCGAGCTGCTCGTCGCTGCTCGCCTTGGAGCGGTCGATCGAGGTTTCGATGCTCTGCAGGCTGTCCATCAGCTTCTCGTTGCTGGCGTTGAACAGCTGGATGCCATGGGTGAACGATGCGCCCAGGCTCGCCAGTTCCACCGCGCTGCCCGTGACATGGGCCGCAATGCCTTCGGTCTTGCCGGCCTCGGCACCCAGCGCTGCCGAGAACCGGCTGCCGGCCTGGTCCAGCACGGCTTCGGCCGAGGCCACCATGGCTTCGATCGCGGCCCGCTGCTCGCCCGAGGCCTGGTTCAGCGTCTGCAGCAAGGCCCCGATGTTCTGCATCAGGCCGGCGCGCTCCTCCAGCGCCAGGTTGTCGCGTTCGGCGAGCCGGCTCATCTCCTGGCGCAGGTCGCTGATCACGCCCGCGGCCGCTTGAGGCACCTCGGCGGCGGTCTGCATCAGCCGGGTCATCGGCGCTTCGAGCGCGGTGCCCAGCGTGGCCAACTGGCTGGCCAGTGCGGCCTGCAGTGCGCCCAGCCGTTCCACCGCGGCCTGGCCGCGTGCGGCTTCGTCGCTGCGCAACGCGCCCAACTCGGTGCGCCACACGCTGGCCAATGCGTCCATGCGTTGGCCCTGCTGCTGCGTCCAGCGGGCTTCGGCTTCGGTGCGCGAGGTGATCAGGGCTTCGGACTGGCCCAGCAGCCGCGCGATGTCGTCCGAGGTCTGGCCCGCCTGCTGGCTGGCGCGTTCGGTGATGGCGCTGGCGGTGTTGGCCAGCGTCTCGCACACCGCCTGTTGCTGGTCCAGCATCTGCGTGCCGGCGCGTTGCCAGGTGCCCTCGAGCGTGGCGGCCATGGCTTCGAGCGCGGCGGTGAAGGCCAGCACGCGCTGCTGGTCGGCTGCGGCCTGGCCGGCCTGCGTGGCGTTCAGGCTTTCGTCGACCTTGGCCAGCATTGCGGCGGAGCCTTGTGTGAAGGTGCCGGTGAACGTGGCCAGCGCGGCATCGAGCCGGTCGACCTGGTGGGCGCTGGTGTCGGCATGGGTCTGCAAGGCCGTGGTCCAGCCGTCGGCCACGGTCTGTGTGGCGGCGCCGAGTCGGGTCGCCACGGCATCGAGTGCGCCGGTGAAGGCCAGCACGCGTTGCTGGTCGGTGGCGGCCTGGTCGGCTTGTGTGCGGGTCAGCGTCTCGTCCACCTTGGCCAGCACCGCGCCGGAGCGCTGCGCGAAGCTGTCGGTGAATGCGGCCAGCGCGGCATCGAGCCGGCCCACCTGGTGGGCACTGGTGTCCGCGTGGGTCTGCAAGGCCGTGGTCCAGCCGTCGGCCACGGTCTTGGTGGCGGCGCCGAGTTGGGTCGCCATGGCCTCCACGGCGCCGCTCAGCACCCGCACGCGCTGCTGGTCGGCGGCGGCCTGGTCGGCCTGTGTGCGGGTCAGGGTTTCGTCCACCTTGGCCAGCACCGCGCCGGAGCGCTGCGTGAAGCTGTCGGTGAACGCAGCCAGGGCGGCATCGAGCCGTTCGACCTGGCCCGCGCTCGCGTGCGCATGGGTTTGCAGCGCCGTGTGCCAGCCATCGGCCACGCCACGCGCGGTGGCGCCGAAGTCGCCGGCCAGCCCGGTCAGTTGCGCCTGGGTAACGTCGAACACACGCTGGTGCACCCGCGTCGATTCGCGGGCGATCTCGGCCATCGCGGCCTCGACCACGGGCTGGATGCTTTCGCCCGCCGCACGCGCACCGGCGGCTAGGCTGTCGCGCAGCGAGCTGCCCACGGCCTGGGCCAGGTCGGTGTAGACCACGGTCACGTCGCGGTGGAATTGGTCCTGCTGCCCCTGCAGTTGCGTGTGCAGCTGTTCGCTGCGCCGTTCCAGGCCGTCCATCATGGCCTGCAGGCGGGCCGCGACGTCGGGCAGCGCATGCGCCTGCAGTTGCAGCGCCTTCAGGGTTTCTTCGCGCTGGTGGGCCGATGAGAACGGCCGGAAGACGGTGGCGATGCGGGTGTCCAGCTGGCGGGCGGCGTCCACGCGTTCGCGCCGGCTCAGGGCCGACAGCAGGCCCAGCATCGCCGAGGCGGCCACGCCGGCCACCGAGGTGCCGAACGCCAGGCCCAGGCCCTTGATCGGCTCGGCCAGCGCCGAGCGGATCGCCTGCAGATCGGTCGAGCCTTCGAGCGCGAACACCGCGCCCTTGAAGGTCACCACCATGCCGAGGAAGGTGCCCAGCATGCCCAGCATCACCAGCAGGCCGACCAGGTAAGGCGTGAGCGCCGGGCCGGGCAGGGCGACGCGCTCACCGGCGATGCGCAGGCGCACCGCGTTCTGCAGCGAAGCATGCACCTGCCCGAGCCAGGCGCTCATGTCCGCGGGTGCTGACACCGCGCCCTGGAGCGCAGCCGACAACGAGGCCGTGGCGGCGCGGAACTGCTTCAGTTCCCAGGCGCCCAACACATAGACCGCGGCAATCACCGCCGTCATCGCCAGGGCCAGGCCGCTGCTGCCGATAAAACCGTAGCCAACCCAGCCTACGGTGGCCAGGCCGATGGCGAAGGCGGCTGAAAAAACAATCCTGTTCATGCTGATCTCTTGTCCTTGGTCTTGCTGTTGAAGGCTTCTGTCAACCCGACCACCGGCTCGAGCCGGTGGTTCAGTTCCGCCAACAGAACTTCCTGCATTTCTTTCTCGAACACGTGCACCCAGCCACCGGGCTGGCGCCATAGCGCCGGCTCGTCTTGTCCATGGGCCTGGCGCAATTGCTTGAAGCGTTTTTCCAGGAAGCCCGGCACCGTCATCAGCAAATTTTGCTCGCGGGCTTCCAGCATCTTTTCCCACGCGGCGTCCAGCGCGGCCAGTTGCCGCAGCTGGGGCGAGGCTTTCGACAACGTCTGCCGCAGGTGGTCGCGCAGCGGCTCGACCATCAACTCCATGTTGCGCTGCAGGTCGAGGTAACGCTTGCGGTAGACCGCAAAGTCGACCTCGGTATCGGGCGCGGGCTCCGGCTGGTTCAATGGGTGGCGTGCGCGCTGGCCGAAGTCGACGGGCCCGGCCGGCGTGGCGATGGCCTTGGCCAGCACGGCGCGCACCTGGCGCACCTGTTCTTCCAGCGGCAGCGCACTGGCCGGCAGGCCGCTTGCGGGCGTGTCGTCGTCCAGCGCGGCGATCGACTGGTGCACGGCGTGCAGCGTGGCCGCGTCGAAGATGCCGACCCACTGGCTCAGCCGCTCGGCGACGTCCTGCCGCGGCGCGCTGGCGTCCACGGCGGCGGCATCCCCTAACAAACGGACCAGTGGTGAACTGCTGAAGTTCGTGCGCAAAAACATTCCTTTGCACCGTGGGGTGCAACGACGATTGATCGAATTTGTGGGGGCGGCGACGCTCTGGGGCATCGATCCGCCGTGAACCGGCACCCTGTGGGCGCGGCTGCCAGCGCAGCGCCCGGACCAGCCACCTTGGGCTGCCAATGCATGCGCGAACCCATCCTTCGGCTTCCGCGTTCAGTGCCGGCCGCCGCAGCGGCCGAAGTCGGAACCGGCCTCTGGATGGGCCAGGTGGCAGGTCGCAATTAGAACCCATCCGGCTGTTGGGTCAGAACAACGATTTGTAACCAGCCCGAGCACGCAAGAAGTGCCCGACCAAGGTGGTCAGGCGGCGCGCAAGCTTGCCGGGTCGAGCACGGTGGCGTCGATCTTTTCCACCGCTGCCACGCCGGCGAGCTTCATCGCCAACGCCAGCTCGCCGATCAGGATCTCCAGCGCCCGGTGCGCACCGGCCTCGCCGCCGGCACAGGCGCCGAACAACGCGGCCCGGCCGACGGCCACCGCCTGTGCGCCGAGCGCGCGGGCCTTCAGCGCGTCCACGCCGCGGCGAACACCCGAGTCGATGACCAGCGGCAGCTTGCCGTTCAGCGCTGCGGCCAGCCGCGGCAGGGCGTCGGCGGAGGCGATCGCGCCGTCGAGCTGGCGGCCGCCGTGGTTCGATACCCAGAGGCCGTCCACACCCAGCGCCGCCAGCCGCACGGCATCCGCCGGGTGCAGCACGCCCTTCACCAGCAGCTTGCGCGGCCAACGCGCGCGCAGCCGGGCCAGGTCGTCCCAGCTGTAGGCCGCGTCCAGGCTCTGGCCCACTTTGGCGGCGATGGTCAGGCCGGCGCTTTCCTGGCCCATCAGGCCGCGCACGTTTTCGAACTCGGGCAGGCCGCCGCGCAGCATCTGCCAGGCCCAGTGCGGATGCGTGAGGCCTTCGACGATGTGGCGCGGGCTGAACCGCAGCGGGATCGAAATGCCGTTGCGCAGATCGCGTTCGCGCTTGCCGCCGGCCGGCAGGTCCAGGGTGACGACCAGCGTCTCGTAGCCCGCGGCAAAGGCGCGGTCCACCAGCTTGTCGTTCAGGCCGCGGTCCTTCAGCACATACAGCTGAAACCACAGCCGGCCCTGCACCGCATCGGCCATGCGTTCGATGCTGGTGGTGGCCATGGTCGACAAGGTGTAGGGGATGCCGTGCGCCGCCGCGGTCCGGGCCAGGCACAGGTCGGCCTGCGGCCAGCCCAGCACACACGAGCCCATGGGCGCGATGACGAAGGGCGCGGCCGAAGGCTGGCCGAGGAGGTCGGTGCGCAGCTGCGGTGCCGACACGTCGACCAGCACCCGCGGCACGATACGCACACGTTCGAACGCCGCTCGGTTGTCGGCCAGGGTCAGCTCGTCTTCGGCACCACCGTCGATGAACTCGAACACCGAACGCGGCAGCCGCCGCTGTGCGATGCGGCGCAGGTCGGCGATCGACAGGGCGCGTTGCAGGGCGCTCGCCATGCCCGCCATCAAGACGCGCGGCGCGTGCTCGCCATGAAGCTGTCGAACGGCATCTCGCAGTACTGGCCCCAGGTGATCTGTTCGTCGCGGAACTTGAGCCAGGGCCCGTACATCTTCTTGAACGCCGGGCTCTTCTCGGAGAGTTCGTCATACAGCTCGTTGGCGGCTTTGTAGCTGGCCTGCATCACCGGCTTGGAGAACGAGCGCATCAGCGCGCCGGCCTGGATCAGGCGGCGCAGCGCGGCCGGGTTGCCCACGTCGTATTTGGCGGTGGACCACTGGTTGGCCTCGGCCGCCGCGGCCCGCAGCGCGGCCTTGTAGTCGGGCGGCAACGCGTCCCATGCTTTCTGGTTGATGAACAGCGTGAGCGTGGCCGAGCCTTCCCACCAGCCGGGGTAGTAGTAGTACTTGGCCACCTTGTGCAGGCTCAGGCGTTCGTCGTCGAACGGGCCCACGAACTCGGCCGCGTCGAGCACGCCTTTCTCCAGCGCGGTGTAGATGTCGCCGGCCGCAAGCTGCTGCGGCACCACGCCCAGCTTGGACAGCACCATGCCGGCCAGGCCGCCCACACGGAATTTCAGGCCCTTGAAATCGTCGACGGTCTTGATCTCCTTGCGGTACCAGCCGGCCATCTGCGCGCCGGTGTTGCCCACGGGCAGGCTGGTCACGCCGTGCGCTGCCAGGAACTCGTTGTTGGCGTCGAGCCCGCCGCCTTCGTACATCCAGGCGTTCTGGCCGCGTGCGTTCAGGCCGAACGGCAAGGCAGTGCCGAAGCCGAAGGCCGGGTCCTTGCCGATGTAGAAATAACTCGCGCTGTGGCCGGCTTCCACCGAGCCGCTTTGCGCCGCGTCCAGCACCTGCAGCGCAGGCACCAGTTCACCCGCGGCATGCAGGCTGATCTTGAACTTGTTGTCGGTGAGTTCGGCCACGCGTTTGGTCACCATCAGCATCGCACCGTAGATGGTGTCCAGCGTCTTCGGGTAGCTGGAGGCGATGCGCCAGCGGATCTCGGGGCGGGTGCTGCTTTGCGCAATGGCCGGGGCTGCCATGCTCGCGGCGACGCCGCCCGCCACCCCTGCCCGTGTCAAAAATTTTCTGCGTTCCATGGTGTTGTCTCCTTGTTGTATTTCTTGAATCTCAGATCGCTTCGGCGATGGCCTTGCCGAGGTCTTGTGTGCTGCCTGTGCCGCCCATGTCGCGCGTCAGCGGTGCATGGCTTGGCCCAGCCGCCAGGACGCCACGGATTGCAGCAAGGATGGCGTCGTGCGCGGCGGTATGGCCCAGGAAATCGAGCATCAGCGCGGCCGACCAGATCTGGCCGATCGGGTTGGCGATGCCTCGGCCCGCAATGTCGGGCGCCGAGCCGTGCACCGGCTCGAACAGGCTGGGGAACTTGCGCTCGGGGTTGATGTTGCCGGACGGCGCGATGCCGATGGTGCCGGTGCAGGCCGGCCCCAGGTCCGACAGGATGTCGCCGAACAGATTGCTCGCCACCACCACGTCGAACCAGTCCGGGTGCAGCACGAAATGCGCGGTCAGAATGTCGATGTGGAACTTGTCGGTGCGCACGTCGGGGAAGCGCTGCGCCATGGCTTCCACCCGCTCGTCCCAGAACGGCATGGTGATCGAAATGCCGTTCGACTTGGTGGCCGAGGTCAGGTGTTTCCTGGGCCGGCGCGCCGCCAGTTCATAGGCGTATTTCAGCACCCGGTCCACACCGGTGCGGGTGAAGATCGACTCCTGGATCGCCATCTCGCGCTCGGTGCCTTCGAACATGCGGCCACCGGCGTTGCTGTATTCGCCTTCGGTGTTTTCGCGCACCACGTAGAAGTCGATGTCGCCCTCCTTGCGGCCGGCCAGCGGCGACGGCACGCCGGGCATGAGCCGCACCGGCCGCAGGTTCACGTACTGGTCGAACTCGCGGCGGATGGTGATCAGCGAACCCCACACGGCCAGGTGGTCGGGCACACGTTTCGGGTCGCCCACCGCGCCGAAGAAGATCGCGTCATGCCCGCCGATCTGCGCCTTCCAGTCGGTCGGCATCATGCGGCCGTGTTGCGCGTGGTAGTCGCATGAAGCGAAGTCGAAATGGTCGAAGGCCAGGCCGATGTCGAACTTGCTGGACGCGGCCTTCAGCACACGCAGGCCTTCGGGCATGACCTCCTTGCCGATGCCGTCGCCGGGGATCACGGCGATGCGGTAGCTGCTCATACGCAGCGCGCCCCGTCGACTTCGATGCACACGCCCGAGATGAAAGCCGCCTCGTCGCTGGCCAGGTACAAGGCCGCATTGGCCACGTCCAGTGCCGTCGAGAACCGCCCCAGCGGAATCGTCGCCAGGAACTTGGCGCGGCGGGCGTCGTCCACCGGGCCACCGGCGAATTCGGCGGAGAGGCCGGTGTCGGGGTTGAACACCGGGTTCAGGCAGTTGACGCGGATGTTGTCGGGCCCGAGTTCAGCAGCCAGTGACTTGCTCACCGTGATGGCCGCGCCCTTGGAGGCGTTGTACCAGGTCAGGCCCGGGCGCGGGCGCAGGCCGGCGGTGGAGGCGATGTTGATGAAGCTGCCGCCACCGGCCTTGCGGAACACCGGCACGGCGTGGATCGTGGCCAGGTAGATGCTCTTCACGTTCACGTCGAAACATTTGTCGAACTCGGCCTCGGGCACTTCGAGCGCGGGGCGGTTGCGGTGCGTCCAGCCGGCGTTGTTGACCATCACTTCGAGCTTGCCGTAACGCTTCACGGCGGCGTCGACCAGGCCCTTCACGTCGTCGTTCTTGGTGACGTCGGCCGCATAGAACGAGGCCGTGCCGCCAGCGGCGACGATCTCGCCGACCACCTTTTCGCCATTGGCCGCGTTGATGTCGTTGACCAGCACTTTCGCGCCCTCGGCCGCCAACCGCTTGGCAATGCCTTCGCCAATGCCGCCGCCGGCGCCGGTGACGATGATGACCTTGTTTTCTACACGCATGGGAAATGTCTCCTGTTGATGATTTGTCTGGGAAGCTGCTTCGACAGGCTCAGCACGAACGGGGGAAGTAAGCCGTTCGTCCTGAGCCTGTCGAAGGGCCTGGTTCAGTACGAACGCCCGCCGCCAGGCCGCCTGTCAGTCGTGTTTGATCGAAATGGTTTTCAGCACCGTGAAGCCGTACAGCGCCTCGAAGCCTTTTTCTCGCCCGTAGCCACTTGCCTTGACCCCGCCGAACGGCAGCTCGATGCCGCCGCCCGCGCCGTAGTTGTTGATGAACACCTGGCCCGAGCGCACCTTCTTGGCGATGCGCATCTGGCGCCCGCCGTCGCGGGTCCACACGCTGGCCACCAGGCCGTAGTCGGTGCTGTTGGCCAGGCGCACGGCGTCGGCTTCGTCATCGAACGACATGGCCGCGATCACGGGGCCGAAGACTTCTTCCTGCGCCAGCCGGTGTTTGGCGGGCACGTCGCGCACCAGTGTCGGCGCCTGGTAGAAGCCGCCCTTCGGCGCCTCGGCCACGATCTGGCCTTGCGCGGCAATGGTGAGGCCGTCGCTGCGCACTTCGTCGAGGAAGGCGCTCACGCGCTGCAGCTGGGTGTGGCGGATCAGCGGACCGCAGTCCAGGTCCATCTGCGACGGGCCCACGCGCAACTGGCTGAACGCGGTCGACAGGCGGTCGATCACCTTTTCATAGGCGCTGCGTTCCACCAGCAGCCGGCTGCCGGCGGAACAGGTCTGGCCCGCGTTCTGCACGATGGCGTTGACCACCACCGGCAGCATGGCGTCGAAGTCGGCATCGGCGAACACGATCTGCGGCGACTTGCCGCCCAGCTCCAGCGTCACCGGTGTGTGGTTTTCGGCGGCGGCGCGCACCACCACCTTGCCGATGGCCGGCGAGCCGGTGAAAGACACATGGTCGATGCCCGGGTGTTTGACCAGCGCGTCGCCGACCTCATGGCCGTAACCGGTGTCGATGTTCAGCGCGCCCGGCGGTAAGCCTACCTCGGCGGCCAGCTCGGCCACGCGCAGCAGCGACAGGCAGGCGTCTTCGGCCGGCTTGACCACGCAGGCATTGCCCGCGGCCAGCGCGCCACCCACGCTGCGGCCGAAGATCTGCAGCGGGTAGTTCCACGGCACGATGTGGCCGGTGACGCCGTGCGGCTCGCGGATCGACAGCACGGTGTAGCCGTTCTGGTAGGGAATGGTGTAGCCGTGCAGCTTGTCGGCCGCACCGGCATAGAACTCGAAGTAACGCGCCACGGCGGCGGCGTCGGCGCGCGCCTGCTTCAGCGGCTTTCCGCAGTCGCGGGCTTCGAGCTGGGCCAGTTCCTCGGTGTGTTCGAGCATCTTCATCGCCAGCTTCTGCAGCAGGCGGCCGCGCTCGGCGGCGGTGAAGCGGCCCCAGTCGCCTTCGTAGGCGGTGCGGGCGGCGGCCACGGCGGCGTCGATGTCGGCGCTATTGCCGCGGGCCAGGGAGTCGAAGGTCTCGCCCGTGGACGGGTCGATGACGGGGATGGATTCGCCAGATGCGGGCGCGACCCAGCGGTTGGCGATGTAGTGTTGCTTCAAGGCTTGTCTCCGTTCAGCGCTGCGCGGTGGGGAGATTCCCCTTGGACCTGCGGCAGCAAAGTTGCGGCCGAATCATAGAGACGCCGCCGCGAAGTTGTCAATATGGTTTACTTGTAGATGGCTTCGAGTCGCTGTTGAGCTTGTTTGAACGCGTTTCAGCCGGCAAAGCAGTAAAAAATGTTGATAACTATCCTGCCAAACCCTGATGCCCCGGTTTTCGGCGCGCCGCCATAATCCGCACCCATGACTCCACCGCGTGCCGAAGCCCTGTCGCCTGAATCCGCCGATGCGGGCGGTGCCCCGGCGCCTGCGCAGCTGGGCCTGCAGCCGCTGCGCCACGAGCGTTTTGCCGAGCGCGTGTACGACAACCTGTTCCATTCGATCATGACCGGCAAGTTTGCGGCACGCTCGCGTCTGCCTTCCGAAGTCGAGCTGGCGGCGATGTTCGCGGTGTCGCGGCCGGTGGTGCGCCAGGCCATCGAACGGCTGCGCAACGACCGGCTGGTCGAGTCGATCCGCGGCTCGGGCAGCTACGTCAGCGCCAACCCGAACCCGGTGCCCGTGGTGCCCCTGGCCCGGTCACCCGCCGACATGAGCCACATCTTCCACGGGCTTGAATTGCGCCTGGTGATCGAGCCCGAATGCGCCTACCTGGCCGCCCTGCGCCGCAAGCCCAAGGATCTGGTGCGCATGGAAGAAATGCTGGACGGCTTCGAGCGCGCCACCGCCAACGGCGACGTGGCCCACCACTTCGACTACGGCTTCCACGAAACCATCGCCCAGGCCACCGGCAACCCGCGCATGGCCCAGGTCCTGAAGACGCTCGAATACGACGTAAGCCACGCGGTCAACCTGTGGCGACATCTGGCCCACATGAAGCCCTGGCGCCGCACGCAGGACGCGCTGGACGAGCACCGGGCCATCTTCGAACTGATCAGGAGCCAGGACGCCGAGGCGGCCCGGCGGCGCATGCGTGGGCATGTGGAGAACGCGCGCATCCGGATGCTGGAGGTGGACCCGGAGATTTGAGGCCGCGTGGGTATTTCAGCGCTGCCCTAGCAGCGGTGAGCGGCCAATCTGGACCGGCGGCACCGACAGGCTGGGCAGCATGTCCGAAAAGCCAGCCTGCGCGATGGCGGTTTCGAGCGACGGCAGGCTCCAGGTCTTGTGCAGGCGCAGGCTGTTCATGCCGGAATTCCACGCGTGCAACATGCGCTTGCCCGTTTCGTGAAACGCGGGGTAGTGGGCCGCGGCGGTGATGACTTGCGGCGTCACGTCGACGATGGCCTCGCAGATGCGATCCACGCGCTGCCGGGTCTGTGCCGGCATCATGCCGCACCGGGTCTGCAGGAATCTCTCCAACGCCTTGCCTGGAGTCCAGGTGCTGCGCCCTTCGACGGGCATGCCTGGCGCGTTCTTGGCGTAGTCGTCATA
>JAQGMQ010000781.1 GCA_028292305.1 Rhodoferax sp. | reverse complement strand
AGATATGACATGGAGACTGCAATGACACCCGACGTCGAGTTCATGTTCGAGCTGGCGCGCGCCGCGGCCCTCGAGACCTTGCCCAACTTTCGCAACCAGATCGCGGTCGACGAGAAGAAGAAAATCGGCGTGAAGTTCGACCCGGTGACCGCCGCGGACAAAGCCGCCGAAGTCGCCATGCGAGCATTGATCAATGAACGTTATCCCGGGCATTCCGTTCTGGGCGAAGAATTCGGTCTGACCGGCAATGGGCCGATCCAATGGGTTCTCGATCCGATCGACGGCACCAAACCCTATATCTGTGGCATCCCGGTGTGGGGCACCCTGATCGGTCTGACGGTCGATGGCCGCGCGCAGATGGGCATGCTGAGCCAGCCGTTCACCGGCGAGAGCTTCTGGTCCGATGGCAAGACCGCCTGGAGCCAGGGGCCACGCTCGGGCACTGCCGAGATGAAGGTTCGCGACGTCGGGGTGCTGGCCAATGCCACGCTGCACACGACGTCGCCCGAGCCGTTCACAGGCCACCTCAGGCCGTCATTCGAGCGTCTGAACGGCGCCGTCAAATTCACCCGTTACGGCGGGGAGTGTTATGCCTATGCCATGCTGGCGGCGGGCCATATCGACATCTGCGTGGAGATCGGTCTGCAACCGTATGACATCGTGGCCATCATCCCCATCATCGAAGCTGCCGGTGGGGTGATCACCGGCTTCGACGGCTCACGCGCAGAGGGTGGGGGCAACGTGCTGGCATCGGCAACACCGGCGTTGCATGAAGCCGCCTTGCGCCTGCTGAACGGCTGACATCACCCGCCGCAGGCAGTCATCGCCTGCGGTGGCCACACGGTGTCAACGCTGCACACCCCACTTGCGGACCGTCATGCGCTCCAGCGTGTGGAAGCCCAGCGTCTCGACCATCAGGCCGATGATGATCACCAGCGCCAGCCCGGCGAACACCTTGTCGGTGTAGAGCTCGTTGCGGTTCTGGAAGATGTACCAGCCCAGGCCACCCTTGCCCGATGACGCGCCGAACACCAGTTCGGCGGCGATCAGCGTGCGCCAGGCAAAGGCCCAGCCGATCTTCAGGCCGGCCAGGATCGAGGGCAGGGCCGCCGGCACCAGAATCTGCAGCACATAACGCAGGCCGCGCAGGCCGTAGTTGCGCCCGGCCATGCGCAGGGTTTCGGGCACGCCCTGGAAGCCGGCATACATGTTGAGCGCCAGCGGCCACAGCACCGAATGCACCAGCACGAAGACCAGGCTGTTGTTGCCCAGGCCGAACCACAGCAGCGCCAGCGGCAGCAACGCGATGGCGGGCAGCGGGTTGAACATCGAAGTCAGCGTGGTCAACAGGTCGCGGCCGAACCGGGTGGACACGGCCAGCGTCGTCAGCGCAAACGCGGCCACGATGCCGATCACATAACCCTGCAGCAACACGCCGAGCGACAGCCGTGTTTTTTCAACCAGCTCGCCACTGGCCAGGCCTTCGCCCAAAGCGCTGGCGGTCTGCAGAAAGCTGGGCAGCAACAGGTCGTTGCCCTGGATGCGGGCGATGATTTCCCACAGCGCGGCCAGCGCCACCAGGATCACGGCCTTGCGCACGCCACCGATCTGCCAGGCGCGGGTGGGCCACGGCAGCACGCGTTCGGGCGCAACATCGCCCAGCGGCGGCAGCATGTATTCGGCTTCGGGCCGGACCGGCGGCAGGGCTGGCAGCGCTGCGAAGTGGGTCGGCGCCACGGCGGTTTTGGTCGTTTGATCGGCCCGCTGTGCCAGGTTCAAGGTAGCGGCGTTCATGCGGCTCTCCGGTGCAAGTCAGCGGCGTCGGACAACGCTGCGTTGGCGGCATCCTGTGCGCGTGCCACGTCACCGGCTTCGTGCTCGAACAACAGGCGGTGAATGCGCTGCGCGGTTTCCTGAAACGCCACGCCACCCTGGCTGTGCAGGCCGAACTGGTGGCTGTTGATCTCGGCCCGCAGCCGGCCTGGGTGCGGCGACAACAGGCCGATGCGGTTGCCAACCACCAGCGCCTCTTCGATCGAGTGGGTGACGAACAGCAGCGTGAAGCGGAACTCGTCCCACAGCGCCAGCAGCTCTTCCTGCATGCGGCGGCGCGTCAGCGCGTCGAGCGCGGCGAAAGGCTCGTCCATCAGCAGAATCTGCGGCTGCATGGCCAGCGCGCGGGCGATGGCCACGCGCTGCTTCATGCCGCCCGACAAGGTGTGCGGATGGGCATCGGCGAAATCGGCCAGGCCTACCTTGGCCAGGTAGTGGCTGGCGCGTTCGGCGGCTTCCTTGCGGCCGAGTTTGCGCGATGCGAGCAGCGGAAACATCACGTTCTCGCGCACGGTTTTCCAGGGCGGCAGCTGGTCGAATTCCTGGAACACGACGATGCGGTCCGGCCCCGGTTGGTCGACCTTCTTGCCGGCCAGGCGGATCTCGCCTTCACGCGGCGGCACGAAGCCGGCCACCGACTTGAGCAGGCTCGACTTGCCGCAGCCCGAGGCGCCGAGCAGCACGTAGCGGTCGCCGGCGAACACGTCGAAGCTGACGCGGTGCGTGGCCCGCACGATGCGCTCGGGCGTGCGGTACTCGAGGCTCACGCCATCGACCGCCAGCAACGGTGTGGCTGAAGTGTTTGCGCCGTCCATCTCAGTTGCCCGCCGCGGCATGTGCGTCGTCGAAAAAGTAGTCGCGGGCCGAAGCCGGCTTGTTCTTGATCGCGCCCACGCGGTGCATGAATTCGGCCAGCGCGTAGGTGTTCTGCGGCGTGATCTTGAACTGCACTTCGGGGTTCTTGATGATCTTGATCAACTGGTTGCGGTCCATCTTGCCCTGGCCCACTTTCAGGTAGATGTCGGCCGCCTTTTCCGGGTTGGCGGTGACGAACTGGGCGGCTTCGTCGAGTGCGCCGACAAAGGCCTTGTAGGTCTTCGGGTTGTCCTTGCGGAATTTTTCGGTGGCGTAGAGCACGGTGGCCGACGCAGGGCCACCGAGCACGTCGTAGGAGCTCAGCACGATGTGGGCCTTGGGGTTGCCGGCCAGCTCCTGTTCCTGGAACGGCGGGCTGCCGAAGTGGGCCGTGATCTCGGTGCCGCCGCTGATGATGGCGGCCGCGGCGTCGGGGTGCGGCAGCGCCACTTGCGCCGCGTCGAGCTTCTTGTACTGCGCGTCGCCCCAGAGCTTGGCCGAGGCCAGCTGCAGCACCCGCGACTGCACCGAGACACCCACCGCCGGGGTGGCGATGCGGTCCTTGTCGCTGAAGTCGGCGATCGTCTTCACGGCGGGGTTGTTGCTCACCAGGTAATACGGAAAGTTGCCGAGCGAGGCCACGCCGCGCACGTTCTGCCGGCCGTAGGTGCGGTCCCAGATGGTCAGCAGCGGGCCGACGCCGGCACCGGCGATGTCGATGTTGCCCGACAGCAGCGCGTCGTTCACGGCCGAGCCGCCCGACAGCTTGAGCCATTCGACCTTGACGTCCACGCCTTCGGCCTTGCCGTGTTTTTCGATGAGCTTCTGCTCCTGCGCCACGTTGAGCAACAGGTAGACGATGCCGAACTGTTCGGCGATGCGCAACTGCCCTTCGGCATGCGCCGCGGTGGCGGTCAGCGTGCCGGTGGCCAGGAGCGCGATGGAGGCGGCGAGGGCGCCCAAGCGGCGGCGCGTCGGGGCGCGCAGGGAGAAGATGGACGACATGAAATAAGACCTTTGAATCTTTGAAACGCTGGCATGCGGCGCAGGGCCGTGGCAAGTGGCTTAGAAAACCGCGCCGCCTTCGATCGTGGTGCGGTACAACTTCCGGCGCAGGTGGTCGGGCGTGCCCGCGGCCAGGTGCATCAGCGAACGGTTGTCCCAGAACACCATGTCGTGCGGCTTCCAGGCGTGGCGGTACACGTGTTCGGGCCGCACGCTGTGTTCGAAAAGCCGGGCCAGCAGTGCCTGGCCTTTTTCTTCGGGCACGTCGACGATGCGGCTCGTGAAATGTTCGCTCACGAACAAGGCCTTGCGGCCGGTTTCGGGGTGCGTGCGCACCACGGGGTGAACCACCGGCTTGACCTCGGCGATCTGCTCCGGCGTGAGGTTGGGCCGCCACGGGCTGCGTGCCTGCAGCTCGGCGTATTTGGCCAGGTAAGTGTGTTCGGCGCGCAGGTCCTGCACCTCGGTCTTGAGGTCTTCGGGCAGGGTGTCCCAGGCGCTGTGCATGTTGGCAAACAGGGTGTCGCCGCCTTCGCTTGGAAGCTCCTGCGCATGCAGCATCGAGCCCAGGCTGGGCTTTTCCTTGTACGACAGATCCGAATGCCAGAAGTGGCCGGCATCGCCCAGGCC
>JAQGMQ010000767.1 GCA_028292305.1 Rhodoferax sp. | reverse complement strand
ATTTCTGGCGAACAAAAAGATCGGCCCGCTCGAAGGCTTCCGCTCCAAGGCGGGCTGGCCGTTCACGTCGGAAATCGTCATCAAGTACGACGAGGAGACGAAGAACTACAAGCTGGAATTCGACTTCGGCGACGACAAGAACGCCGAGAGCGGCGAAATCGTCGACTTCAGCCAGCAGGACACACTCGGCCCCTGCCCGATCTGCGGCGCCAACGTGTTCGAACACGGCAGCAACTACGTCTGCGAAAAGGCCGTGCCGACCGAAGCCCAGCCCACGCCGAGCTGCACCTTCAAGACCGGCAAGATCATCCTGCAGCAGCCGGTGGAGCCGTCGCAGATGGAAAAGCTGCTGGCCACCGGCAAGACCGATCTGCTCGACAAGTTCGTGTCGATGCGCACACGCCGCGCGTTCAAGGCCTTCCTGGCCTGGGACGCCGAAGCCGGCAAGGTGAACTTCGAGTTCGCGCCCAGCAAGTTCCCACCGCGCAAGACGGCAGCGGGTGCGGTGCCGGCGCGGGCGGCGGGGGGCAAGCCAGCGGCCAAGAAGGCAGCGGGGAAAACCGCCGCCAAGAAGGTGGCCGGCGCGGCCAAGACGGCCGTGAAAAAAGCGCCACGCAAGACGCCGGCTGGCGGCGGCCTGAAGCCGAGCGAAGCATTGGCGGCGGTGATCGGCGCCGAGCCGGTGGCACGCACCGAGGTGGTCAAGAAGATGTGGGACTACATCAAGGCCAACAACCTGCAGGACGCAACCAACCGCCGCGCCATCAACGCCGACGCCAAGCTGCTGCCGGTGTTCGGCAAGCCACAGGCGACGATGTTCGAACTGGCCGGCATCATCGGCAAACACCTGAGCTGAGCGATGAAAAAAGCCGCCGCGGGCCCTGGGCTTGCGGCGGCTTTTTTACGCCTTCAAAAGCCAGCCCTCGGGTGAGGTTTCGAAGTACGGCAGCAGCGCCCGCGCGGCCTCGATGCGCAGGTGAAGGTCGATGCCCGGGTCGCCCATCACGTCGAGCAGGAATCGTTTGGGGTCGCTCAACGCGCCTGCGCCGCGTCCTTGCCTGGCCGTGGCAGGTTCGGAAGCCGCTGGTTTGCCGGTTGGCCTTAGCTGCGCCAGCACCGTCTGAAAGTCCGCCGGTTTGATGGACTTGAGGCGCGACAGCACATCGGCCTGCGCCTCGGGGCTGGGGCACATGTCGAGCCAGGGCTCATCGGCGAAAACCGCGGCCAGGTCGCGGGCGATGAAGGCCGACCACTGGCCGGTTTCTTTCCTCACGGCCGGCACCACCTCTGCAGCGGGCCGCATGTCAACGCGTGCGGACACCACATCGCCCAGGTAGCGCAGCCGCAAGCCTTCCAGAAAGACCTGTGCCTCGGCGACCGGCACCGGCTCGATCAGCGAAAACCAGAGTTGGAAGCCGTCGACGCCGTTCACCGCAATCGCGGGTGCGGGCAGTGCCAGGTCTTCCTGCACGCCATGCCAGAGCAGCGCCAGCGCGCTCCAGTCGGCAGGCCGGGCCAGTTCCAGAACCAGCGCGCGCACCCGGCCTTCGGTATCGACGAAACCGGTTTCCTCGGAGCCAGGCCCTGTGTCCTTCGGGTTGCGCGCGCGGTAGAGGCGCTGCAATTCGGTCTGCAATCTGTTCATGGCTGGGGAAGGACAATGGCTTGCCGCAAAGGGCCGACTTTACTTGAGCGGCACCTGTCGACGGTAGGCGACCAGCATTTCGTCACTGGTGGCGATCAGGTCGTCCGCCAGCCACTGCGCCTTGGCCGCATCGGCGGGTTCGAGTTCTTTGCCGGTGTAGTTGAAGAAGGCCCCGTTGTGTGAGCCCCGCACCTGGCCGGTCAGAAGACCCGTCAGGATTGCAGAGGAGCGTTCGGTCGAGCTCGCGCCTGGCACCAGGATGGCCAGGCGTGGCAGCACGCGCTTCCAGACCCACTGAAGCCCCGCACTCGCTTCGCGCGCCAGCCCGGTGCCGGGCATCAAACCCGGGTCGAACGAAAAGAAGCTTGCCGCTTGTGGATGCCGCGCTGCGAACACGCGGGCCGTCACGATGTTGCATAGCTTGGACGTGGCGTAGGCGTCTTTGCAGGCCTGCCCGGCGGAGGCGCCGCCGTAGTCGCCAGCCGCAACCTTGGCGGCCGTGGTGTACTGCGCGCCCCTGAAGCCGAAAAGGCGCGCGGCCTTCTCCTTGGGATCGTGCGTGCCGCTGGTGGTCCACCCTACAACCGCCTGGGCGGACAAGCACGGCATGAGCCCTTTCAGCAACTGGTAGTGGGCCAGATGGTTGACGGCGAAGGTCGATTCAATGCCGTCAACGGTGCGGACGAGGCGATTGGCGGACTGCACGCCCGCGTTCAGCAGCACGCCGTCCAGTGCCGGTGGCGCATCACGGTGGAATGCCTCGAGAAAATCCGACACGCTGGCCAGGGACGTGAGATCAAGTCTTGGCACGCTGACTTCCGCCGCGCCCAGGCCCAGCAGTTCTTTCTGGAGTTGATGGCCTCGGGCGGCATCGCGGGCCGGCAGCACGAGCCGGTGTTGGCCCCGTTGTGCAAGGCGAAGCGCGACTTGGCGGCCCAGACCAGAGGTGGCGCCAGTGATGAAATACGTGGACATTGCATTGCTTGCTGTGTTGAAGCCGCAAGTTTATGAACAATGCTTCATATTTAGAATTCGCGTTTGTCGGTGCGCTGCCGCGTCCGCATTGCCCAATGGGCAACCAGGATTCGCGCCGGCGAAATTCGAAATATCTGATAATTTCTTCAGGTTCTTGCCGCCGCAACCTCT
>JAQGMQ010000738.1 GCA_028292305.1 Rhodoferax sp. | reverse complement strand
GCGGCGGGCAAAGCCGTAGAAGTTCTGACCGGCTTCCGTCGGCGTGAGGCCGCGGGCCGAGCGCAGCAGCAGCCGCACGCCCAGGCGTTCTTCGAGTTGCGCCACCGATTTGGAAACCGCCGGCTGGCCTACGTCGAGTCGTTTGGCTGCGGCCGAAAACGACCCCGCGTCGACGACCACGACGAAAGTTTCCATTGCTGCAAGACGGTCCATTGGCGTATTCCTTTGAGGAATGTTATATCGTGCGGACCGGACGCCATTGCCCCGGCTCATCCATGGGCAGGCTTGTGGTTATCTGTCGCGTTGACTACCCCCTGGGCGACGCCGGCTTGAGGGCGCTGAAGCCCACCGAGCCCATCTACAAAAACGTGAAATTTCGGACCACGCGCCGATCACGGTGGCTGATGCCTTCAACGTCTGAACGCCCGCCAGCGCTGTCGCGCGCGCAACGGCCTGCCGCACCGACCGCGGATAGCATCCGCCTCCACAGCCGCCCCTGTCGGCGACACCCCAAGGAGACAAAAGCCATGACCACCCCACTCGCCAACCAGCAAGTCCGCCTCGCCAAGCGCCCTGAGACCACCGCCACACGCGAACACTGGCACTTCACGAGCGAACCGGTTGGCGAACCGGCCGAACGCGGCGTGCTGGTCAAGGTGCTGTCGCTGTCGCTCGACCCGGCCATGCGCGGCTGGCTGAACGATGCCAGGAGCTACATCCCGCCGGTGCAGATCGGCGAGGTGATGCGCGCTGGCGGCGTGGGCCGCGTGGTGGCGTCGAAGAACGCCGCTTTCGCCGTGGGCGACACGGTGTACGGCACGCTCAACGTGCAGGAATATGCGCTGGTGCCGCAGGACGAGATCAAGCGCAGCGGCCTGGCAAGGATCGACCTGAAGCTGGGCAGCATCGGCCAGTGGCTGAACGTGCTCGGCATGCCGGGCATGACCGCTTACTTCGGGCTGATGGACATCGGCCAACCGAAGGCCGGCGAGACCGTGGTGGTCTCGGGCGCGGCCGGCGCGGTGGGCCAGACCGTGGGGCAACTCGCCAAGCTGAAGGGCTGCCGCGTGGTCGGCATTGCGGGCGGTGAAGCCAAGTGCCAATGGGTGGTCGACGCGCTGGGTTTCGACGCCTGCATCGACTACAAGGCCGGAGAAGGCGCGGTGCGCGCCGGCCTGAAGGCGCATTGCCCCAAGGGCGTGGACATCTACTTCGACAACGTCGGCGGCGAGATCCTCGACCAGGTGCTCGCCAAGCTGGCGCGCAAGGCCCGCGTGGTCATCTGCGGCGCCATCAGCCAGTACAACAACGCCAACAGCCAGCCCGGCGCCGGCCCACGCAACTACCTGAGCCTGCTGGTGAACCGGGCGCGCATGGAAGGCATGGTGGTGTTCGACTACGCCGACCGCTACCCCCTCGCCATCGCCGAGCTGGCGGGCTACCTGAAAGACGGCCGCATGAAGAGCAAGGAAGACACCGTGAAGGGCCTCGAGACCTTTCCCGAAACGCTGAACAAGCTGTTCGCGGGTGGGAACTTCGGCAAACTGGTGCTGCAGGTGGCGGAGGATTGAGGGAGGAAGGCGTGCCGACACTTCAGGTTGCGCTCGGCCTGCATCGCAACGGGCGGCCGGTGCGGTTGAGAAACGGTCAGCCGGGACAATGCTTTTGCACAGGCAACGGCGCGGCTGCAACTGGAAGTGTGGTGATGCGCCACAGCGCCCTTCCTGCCGCAGATCGGCAGCACCTCAAGCCACCTTCCGCCCCCGCGTCTTCACCGCGCCGCTGATCTCGTCGATCACATCCGCCAGCACATCGAAACTCGGCCCGATCTTCTCGCCCGGCACGCTGCCGTAACCCAGCAGCAGACCCGCCTGCGCACCCTTGGCCAGGCTGTAATACGCGCTCAACGGCCGGGCGATGATGCCGCGTTCCATGGCCGTGCGGCACACGGCCCAGTCGTCGCGCAGGTGCGGCAGGCCCAGCACCAGGTGCAGGCCGGCCTCATCGCCCATCACCGGCAGCGACTCGCCGTAACGCCGGTGCACGGCGTCGATCAGCAGGCTGCGCCGCTCGGCATAGAGCCCGCGCATGCGCCGGATGTGCGAGGTCAGGTAGCCTTCGTTGATGAACTCGGCCAGCACGGCCTGCTGCATCAGCTGGCCCTCGCGGTACAGCTCGGCCAGGCCCAGCGAGAACAGGTCGGCCAGCGGCGCGGGCACGGCCATGTAGCCAACGCGCATGCCGGGGAACAGCGTCTTGCTGAAGCTGCTGAGGTAGATCACCTGGCCGTTGTTGTCCAGCCCCTGCAGTGAGGCGAGGGGGCGGATGCCGAAGCGGAATTCGCTGTCGTAGTCGTCTTCGATGATCCAGCAGTTGTGCAGCCGCGCGTACTCCAGCAGCATGCGCCGGCGCGCCAGGCTCATGACCATGCCCAGCGGGTACTGGTGCGAAGGCGTGCAGATGATCATGCGCGGCGGCTTGGCCAGGTGGCGCGGCTCGGGGTTCATGCCCTCGGCGTCGACCGGGATCGGCGTGAGCTTCAGGCCCGACGACAGCAGCATGCCGCGCAGGCCCCAGTAACACGGCTCCTCGATCCACACCTGGTCGCCCACGTCGCACAACATGCGCAGCGCCAGGTCCACCGACTGGTGAATGCCGGTGGTGATGACGATCTGCTCGGGCTGGCAGTTGGCCGAACGCGCCACGCGCAGGTGGTCGGCCAGCGCACGGCGCAGCGGCCGGTAGCCACCGCCGGGCGCATAGGTCATGAGCTCGGGCTGGGGGTTGCGCCAGATGCGGCTTTGCAGGCGGTTCCAGGCCTTCAGCGGGAACTCGGTGACGTCGGGCACGCCGGGCATGAAGGCGCCCCATTGCTGCTTCGACACACCGCTGAGTTCGATGGTGCGTTTGCCGCGGACCGACAGGCGGTGCCGGTCGCGCACGGCGCGCCTTGGCGTGCCGGCCTGGCCTTCTTCCACCCGGTCGGGCGAGGTGTCGGCCACATAGGTGCCGCTGCCGCTCTGGGTCTGCACATAGCCTTCGGCCAGCAGTTGCTCGTAGACCTGGATCAGCGTATTGCGGGCGATGCCGAGGTCGGTGCCCAGCGCGCGCGACGACGGCAGCTTGGTGCCCGCGGCCAGCCGGCCCGACAGGATCGCCTGCTGCACCAGGCGGAACAGCTGGCGGTAGGCGGGCTCGGCCGCGGCCGGGTCGAAACGCTGCTGCAGCCAGTCGGACAGGATGATGGAGTCCATGTTTACCCGTAGAAAGTGGCTCTATCAAATAGCAAAAAATGGTTCTTCAGTATAGGACCGAAAGTCCGCACACTTCGGCACGCAACTCCGCCAATGCCCGCTACGTGGCGCGTATCCCAGGACACAAGGAACCGAACATGGACAACCAGACACTCCAGCAACGCAAGGACGCCGCCACCCCGCGCGGCGTGGGCGTGATGTGCAACTTCTACGCCGACCGCGCCGAAAACGCCGAGCTTTGGGACGTGGAAGGCCGGCGCTACATCGACTTCGCCGCGGGCATCGCCGTGCTCAACAC
Organism: Rhodoferax sp.; assembly: GCA_028292305.1. Taxonomy (GTDB): domain Bacteria; phylum Pseudomonadota; class Gammaproteobacteria; order Burkholderiales; family Burkholderiaceae_C; genus Rhodoferax_B. The sequence goes on along the minus strand of JAQGMQ010000738.1, from coordinate 1,195 downwards.
CGGGCACCGCCATCCGCAGGTGGTGGCCGCGATCCGGGCGCAGCTCGACCGCTTTACCCACACCGCCTACCAGATCGTGCCCTACGCCTCGTACGTCGAATTGGCCGAGCGCATCAACAGCATCACGCCGGGCCGCCATGCCAAGAAGACCGCTTTCTTCAGCACCGGCGCCGAGGCTGTGGAAAACGCAGTGAAGATCGCCCGCGCCGCCACCGGCCGCCCGGGCGTGATCGCCTTTGGAGGCGCGTTCCACGGCCGCACCATGCTGGGCATGGCGCTGACTGGCAAGGTGGCGCCGTACAAGGTGGGCTTCGGGCCGTTTCCGGGCGACATCTACCACCTGCCGTTTCCCAACGCGCTGCACGGCGTGAGCGTGGAGAGCGCGCTCAAGGCGTTGCAGCAGCTGTTCAAGGCCGACATCGACGCCACCCGCGTGGCGGCCATCATCATCGAGCCGGTGCAGGGCGAAGGCGGCTTCTACATGGTGCCGCCCGAGTTCATGCGCGAACTGCGCAAGGTCTGCGACACGCACGGCATCCTGCTGATCGCCGACGAGGTGCAGACCGGCTTCGCCCGCACCGGCAAGCTGTTCGCCATGGAGCACTACGACGTGTTGCCCGACCTGATGACGCTGGCCAAGAGCCTGGCCGGCGGCATGCCGCTGTCGGCCGTGTGTGGCCGCGCCGACCTCATGGACGCGGCCCAGCCCGGCGGCCTGGGTGGCACCTATGCCGGCAACCCGCTGGCCGTGGCCGCAGCCCATGCGGTGCTCGACGTGATCGCCCAGGAGCAACTGGCCGAGCGCGCGCAGGGCCTCGGCGAAAAACTCAAGGCGCGGCTCAATCGCATCCGCAAAGACGTGCCACAGATCGTCGACGTGCGCGGCCCCGGTGCCATGGTGGCGGTGGAATTCAACGACCCCGCCACCGGCGAACCCGATGTCGAATTCCTGCGCAAGGTGCAGAATCACGCGCTCGCCAACGGCCTGCTGCTGCTGAGCTGCGGCACCTACGCGAACGTGATCCGCTTCCTGTTTCCGTTGACGATCCAGGACACCGTGTTCGACGAGGCGCTGGACATCATGGAACGCGCACTGCGCCAGGCCTGAAGCGACCCCACCCGCAGGAACCAGCATGCCTACTTCCACTGCATCCACCGCGTCCGGCAACGATGTCCTGGTCAGCTTCCGTGGCGT
>JAQGMQ010000726.1 GCA_028292305.1 Rhodoferax sp. | reverse complement strand
GAGTTCATGGCGCGCGGCCACGAGATCGCCAGCCACGGCCTGCGCTGGATCTCCTACCAGAGCCTGCCCGAGGCGACCGAGCGACGCCACCTCGAGGTCGCGACGCGCGTGCTGAAGGAGCTGAGCGGCGGCGCCTGGCCGCTCGGCTGGTACACCGGCCGCGACAGCCCGAACACGCGCCGCCTGCTGGCCGACATCGGCGGCTACGAATACGACAGCGACTACTACGGCGACGACCTGCCGTTCTGGACCGAAGTCGAGAAGACCGACGGCAGCAAGGCGCCGCACCTGGTCGTGCCCTATTCGCTCGACACCAACGACATGCGCTTCGTGCAGGTGCAGGGCTTCAACACCGGCGAACATTTCCTGCAGTACCTGAAGGACAGCTTCGACGTGTTGTACGCCGAAGGCGACCCGGCCGGCACCGACCGGCCGAAGATGATGAGCATCGGCATGCACTGCCGCGTGCTGGGCAAGCCGGGTCGTTTTGGTGCGCTGCAGAAGTTCCTCGACTACGTGCAGAGCCATGAAAAGGTGTGGATCTGCCGCCGCGTCGACCTGGCGCGGCACTGGAAGGAAACGCATCCGTTCGTCCCGTCGACTCCGGCGGTATAGCGCCATGGCCATCACACTGCAGCAACTCAACGCGGCGCCCCATGCCGAGGCCGCCAGCCTGCTGGGCGGGCTCTACGAACACACGCCGTGGATCAGTGACAAGGCGCTGGCGGCGCGGCCGTTTGCCTCGCTCGCCCAACTCAAGCACGCGATGGTGCGCACGCTGGCCGCCGCCGACCACGCGGCCCAGGTGGCGCTGGTCTGCGCCCACCCCGAGCTGGCCGGCAAAGCCATGGAGGCCGGCAGCCTCACGGCCGAGTCGACCACCGAGCAGCGCGCCGCCGGCCTCACGCAATGCACGCCGGCCGAGCTGGAGCACATCCGCGAACTGAACGCGGCCTACCTGGCCAAGTTCGGCTTTCCGTTCGTGCTGGCCGTGCGTGGCCCGCGCGGCACCGGCCTGTCGAAGCAGGTGATCCTGGCGACGTACGAACGCCGCGTTCTGAACCACCCCGACTTCGAACTGGCCGAGGCGCTGCGCAACATCCACCGCATTGCCGAGATCCGCTTGAACGACCTGTTCGGCTACACACCCGACGTCGGCAACGTGGTCTGGGACTGGCAGGAAGCGCTGAGCGTGTTCACCGACCCGGGTTATGCCGAACTCGGCCAGCTCACCGTCACCTACCTCACCGACGCACACCGCGCCTGTGCCGCGCAGATCGCCGGCGACATGCGCGCCTGCGGTTTCGACGAGGTGAACATCGACGCCGTGGGCAACGTGGTCGGCCGCTATTTCGGTGCCACGCCAGACGCAAGATACCTGATCACCGGCAGCCACTACGACACCGTGCGCAACGGCGGCAAATACGACGGCCGGCTCGGCATCTTCGTGCCCATGGCCTGTGTGCGCGAACTCGCGCGCCAAAGCAAACGCCTGCCGTTCGGCTTCGAAGTGGTCGGCTTCGCCGAAGAAGAAGGCCAGCGCTACAAGGCCACCTTCCTGGGCTCGGGCGCGCTCATCGGCCACTTCAACCCGGCCTGGCTCGACCAGCAGGATGCCGACGGCATCACCATGCGCGCGGCCATGGCCCATGCCGGCCTGAAGCCCGAAGACATCCCCGCCATCCAGCGCGACCCGGCCCGCTACCTCGGCTTCGTCGAAGTGCACATCGAGCAGGGCCCGGTGCTGAACGAGCTGGACTTGCCGCTGGGCATCGTCACCTCGATCAACGGCAGCGTGCGTTATGTGGGCGAAGTCTTCGGCATGGCCAGCCATGCCGGCACCACGCCGATGGACCGCCGCCGCGACGCCGCCACCGCGGTGGCCGAACTCGCGCTGTATGTCGAACGACGCGCCGCGGTCGATGGCGATTCGGTCGGCACCATGGGCATGCTCCAGGTGCCCAACGGCTCGATCAACGTGGTGCCCGGAAACTGCCGTTTCAGCCTTGATCTGCGCGCGCCGGTCGACGCGCAGCGCGACGCCCTGGCCGACGACGCCGTGGCCGAACTCAAGGCCATCTGCGAACGCCGCGGCCTGCGCTTCACGCTCGAGGAAACCATGCGCGCCTCGGCCGCACCCAGTGCCCCCGCCTGGCAGCAGCGCTGGGAACGCGCCGTGGCCTCGCTCGGCGTGCCGCTGTACCGCATGCCCAGCGGCGCCGGCCACGACGCGATGAAGCTGCACGAGGTCATGCCGCAAGCCATGCTCTTCGTGCGCGGCCAGAATTCGGGCATCAGCCACAACCCCCTGGAAAGCACCACCAGCGACGACATGCAGCTCGCCGTGGATGCCTTCCTCTTCCTGCTGAACGACCTGGCGGCTGACGCCGGTTGAACGCAGACCGAGACCCCCGCCGGCAGCGCCGGCACGATCCCCACAGCGGCCCGACCGCCCCGACCAAACACCACGCCATGACTGACTACGACAAACTGGATGCCTGGGTCGACGCCCATTTCGACGAAGAGGTGGGCTTCCTGCAACGCCTGGTGCAGGTGCCCACCGACACCCCGCCCGGCAACAACGCCCCCCACGCCGAACGCACCGCCGAGCTGCTGGCCGACTTCGGTTTTGCCGCCGAGAAACACGCCGTGCCCGCCGA
>JAQGMQ010000725.1 GCA_028292305.1 Rhodoferax sp. | reverse complement strand
CCGACAGGTGCTCCGGCGTGCTGGTCTCCTCTTCAGCGCCTTGGTCGGCGATGCGTTTTTGCACGGCGCTGTCGCCCAGCACCGCATTGAGTTCGCGGTTCAGGCGCTCGATTACCGCGCGCGGGGTTTTGGCCGGCGCAAACATCGCGTACCACTGCGACATGCTGACGTTGGCCACACCCTGCTCGGCCAGCGTCGGCACGTCGGGCAGCACGGCGGAGCGTTTGTCGCCGGCGATGCCCAGCGCGCGGAGCTTGCCGCCGGCGATCTGCGGATAGGCGGTGAACAGGCTCGGGAACATGTACGCGGTGGTGCCGCCGATGGTGTCGACCACCGCCGGCGCCGAACCCTTGTACGGCACGTTGACCACGTCGAGCTTGGCCGACAGCTTGAACAGCTCGCCGGCGATGTGCGGGGCCGTGCCGTTGCCGGCGGTGGCATAGCTGTAGCTGCCGGGCTTGGCCTTGATGAGCTGCACCAGCTCGCCCACGTTCTTCGCCGGCACGTTGTTGTTGACCACCAGCACCGTGGGCGATGCGGCCACCATGCCGATGGGCTCGAAGTCGGCCACCGGGTCGTAACGCAGCTTCTGCAGCGCGGGGTTGATGCCGTGGGTGGCGATGTAGCCGAACATCAGCACATAGCCGTCGGGCGCGGCATGGGCCACGTATTCGCTGGCGATGGCGCCGTTGGCACCGGCCTTGTTGTCGACCAGCACCGGCTTGCCGAGCCGGATGGCCAGGCCCTGGGCCAGGATGCGGGCCATGGCGTCGTTGGCGCCGCCGGCCGCGGTGGGCACCACGATGGCGATGTTCTTGTCGGGCCAGGTTTGGGCCTGGGCGGGCGCCGGGGCGGCCAGCGTGGCGAGGGTGGCGCATAGGCCTGCGGCCAGTGTCCAGGGGGTGGGTTTGAAAAGCATGGTTTGTCTCCGTCAAAGGTTCGTGTCTTCTTGTGGACCGGATCATGGGCGCATGCCAACCATCTGTGAAGTGCAACTTTTGCTAGCATTGGTGCATGGCGCGCATCAATTTCGACCTGCAGCAACTCGAGGCTTTCATTGCCGTGGCCGAGCGCGGCAGCTTCCGTGCGGCGGCCGAACACATCCACCTGTCGCCGCCCGCGCTGAGCCGGCGCATCGACAAGCTGGAGGGCATCCTGGGGGCGCGGCTTTTCAACCGCACCACGCGCGAGGTCGAGCTCACGCCGCTCGGCCGTGTGTTCGTGGAGCGCGCCCGCGCCGCGCTGGACGACCTGGAATCGGCCATGCTCGGCATCACCGACCTGGCTGCCAGCCGCAGCGGGCGGGTCACGGTGGCCTGCGTGCCATCGGCGGCGATCCATTTCCTGCCATCGGTGGTGAAGACCTTCGCCGAGCGTTACCCGATGATCCGCATCCGCGTGATCGACGAGGCCGCCAGCCAGGTGCTGGCCAGCGTGGTGGCCGGTGAGTCGGATTTCGGCATCAGCTTCATGGGCAGCCAGATGCCCGATGTGGAGTTCGAGCCCATCCACACCGACCCCTTCGTGCTGGCCATGCCGCTGGCGCATCGGCTGGCGCAGCGTAAATCGGTGGACTGGCGCGAGCTCGACAGCGAACGCCTGATCGCCGTGGCCCGCACCAGCGGCAACCGGCAGCTGCTGGACGACGCACTGGCCAAGGCCGGCATCAACCCGGCCTACCGCTTCGAGGTGAGCCACATCGCGACGCTGCTCGGCATGGTGCAGGCCGGCCTGGGCCTGGCCGCGGTGCCACGCATGGCGCTGCCCGCGGCGCATGCCACGCTCACGGGGGTGGTGCTGAAGGGCCCGGCCGTGTCACGGGTGCTGGGCCTGGCGACACGCCGCGGCGCATCGCTCAGGGCGCCGGCGAAGATGTTCCACGACCACCTGCGCTCGGCCCTGAAGGGCGTGAAGAAGAAAGCCTAGACGCGCTTCGAGCGCCGCAGGTAACGGTCGATGCCTTCGAACAGAAGCTCGCTGCATAAGGCCAGGCCGGCGGCCGGCAGCGCGCCGGCCAGCATCAGCGCGCTGTCGTTCAGCGCCAGCCCGGTGACGATGCGTTCGCCCAGGCCGCCCGCGCCGATGAACGCGGCAATGGTGGCCGTGCCGATGGCGATGGCGCTGGCCGTGCGGATGCCGGCCATCACCGTCGGCAAGGCCAGCGGCAGCTCCACCGAGCCCATGCGCTGGCGTGGCGTCATTCCCAGCGCCAGGGCCGCGTTGCGCAGGCCTGGCGGCACCTCGGCCAGGCCGGCCACGGTGTTGCTGAGGATGGGCAGCACGGCATACACCATCAAGGCCAGCAGCGCCGGCCAGCGGCCGATCACACCCAGCACGGCGATCAGCACCGCCAGCAGCGCCAGCGAGGGAATGGTCTGCAGCACACCGGCACTGCCCAGGGCCAGCGCGCGCAGCTTGGGGTGGGGGAACAGCAGCACGCCCATCGGCACGGCGATCAGCACGGCCACGCCCACCGACACCAGCACCAGCACCAGGTGCTGCCAGGTGAGCCGGCCCAGGTCGTCGCCGGTCAGCCGTTGCCACAGCTGGCGGCCGAACGACTGGTTGCCGGCAGCGGCCTTCTGCAGCGTGGCCTGCTGGCCGCCGGCCAGGGCCTGGGCGGTGTTCTGCACCAGGAACTGCTGGGCGATGGTGTTGAACGGCTGGCTGTTGAGCTCGGCCTGCGCGTTCATGGCGATCATGCTGGCCTCGTTGATGCGGCCTTCGAGCTTTTGCAGCGCGGCCCAGGCGGCGGGGTGTTTCTGCGGCACGTCCTGGCGGTACAGCAGCACCGCGTCGTAGCGCGGAAAATACTTCTGGTCGTCCTGCAGCACCAGCAGGCCGAGGTGGTCGATCTTGGCGTCGGTGGTGTAGATGTCCATCACGTCGATCTGCTTTTGCGCGATGGCGTCGTAGGCCAGGCCGTGGTCGAGACCGATGGGTTGGCCGCCGAGCTTGTAGCGCGCGGCCAGGCCCTTCCAGCCGTCGGCGCGGCCGATGAATTCATTCGACAGGCCGAGCTTCAGCGTGGGGTGTCTGGCCAGGTCGCTCAGGGTCTTGATGCCCAGCTCTTCGGCCTGTGCGCGGCGCATCGCCAGCGCGTAGCCGTCGTTGAAGCCCAGCGGCACCGCGGCGGCCAGGCCGAGCGGCGCCAGTGCCTTGTTCATGTCGGCCAGGTTCATGGTCGCGTCGCCCTTGACGATCTCGAGCGCGATGGTGCCGCTGTATTCGCCGTACAGGTCGATCTGGCCCGAGCGCAGCGCCTCGTACACGATGGCGGTGTTGCCCAGGCCCTGCAGCACGCGGGTTTTGGCGCCGGCGGCCTGCGCCGTCTGGGCGATGACCTCGGCCAGGATGTAGGATTCGGTGAAGCGTTTGGAGCCGACCTTCAGCTCGTCCTCCTGCGCCGCGGCCAAGGCTGGCACGAAGATCGCAAGACACAAGGTCCATGTCGCCAGGCTCGCCAGAAGTCTGCCGAAGCGGCCGCGGAAAGGGTTGGTGGATCGCATCGGCCCACTATAGCGGCAGCCTCGATCCGAACGAATCTCCGGCCTATTTTGTAAACACGATCGCCCACATCCTTTCATGTCAGACCCACGCTACAACACGCTTCCCCACCATGGCCGCTTCGCCTATTCGGCGATCCACCAGCGGCCCGATTTCCATTGGCCCAACGGCAGCCGCCTGGCGGTGTACCTGGGCTTCAACATCGAACATTTTGCTTTCGGCGAAGGCCTGGGCGCGAACCTCGGGCCGGTGACACCGCACCCCGACGTGCTCAACTACACCTGGCGCGAATACGGCAACCGCGTCGGCGTGTGGCGCTGCCTGGAGCTGTTCGACGCGCTGGCCCTGCCGGCCGGCACCCTGGTGAACACCGCCCTCTACGACCATTGCCCCGAGGTCATCGCAGCCTGCGTGGCGCGTGGCGACGAGATCATCGGCCACGGCCACACCAATGCCGAGCGGCAGAGCAGCATGCCCGAAGCGGTGGAGCGCGCCTTGCTGCAGAGCTGCCGCGACAGCATCGCCCGGCACAGTGGCGCGGCGCCCACCGGCTGGCTGTCGCCGTGGATCGCCGAGAGCCACCTCACGCCCGACCTGCTGGCCGAGACCGGCTACGGCTACAGCCTCAACTGGTGCCACGACGACCAGCCCGTGGCCATGCGCACGCGTGGCGGCCAGCGGCTGTGGTCGATTCCGTATCCGCAGGAGCTGAACGACATCCCGATGGTCATGGGCCGGCAGATGGACATGAAGGATTTTGCCCAGATGATCGTCGACAACTTCGACGAGATGCTGGCGCAGTCGCAAAGTCAGCCGCTGGTGATGGGCATCGCGCTGCACCCGTACATCGTGGGCCAGCCGTACCGCCTGAGGCATTTGCGGCGGGCGCTGCAGCGCATTGCGGCGCACCGGCAGGACATCTGGTTCACCACGCCCGGCCGGATCGCCGAGGCCATGGACGCACTGCCGGCGGTTGGCTAACGCCAGCCCGGCGGCAGGCTGGCCACCACGAGGCCAAAGGCCGCGCAGGCGCCGAGCAGCGGCATCACGCCGACCTTGAACCGGAACAGCGCCACCATCGAGGCCAGCACCACCAGCGCCGACAACACATCGAAGTGCCCGCTGAAGCCCTGCGGCCACAACACGTGGTAAGCGAAGAACATGGCCAGGTTCAGGATGACCCCGACCACCGCCGCGGTGATGGCCGACAACGGCGCCGTGAAGCCGAGTTTGCCGTGCGTGGCTTCGATCAGCGGCCCGCCCGCCAGGATGAAGACGAAGGACGGCAGGAAGGTGAAGAAGGTCACCGCCATCGCCGCCAGCGCGCCGCCGGCAAACAAGGCCTCGGGCCCGAACACCTGCTTGAGCCAGCCGCCGACGAACGCCACGAAGGCCACCACCATGATCAGGGGGCCGGGCGTGGTCTCGCCCAGGGCCAGGCCGTCGATCATCTGCACCGGCGTCAGCCACTGGTAGTGCTCGACGGCACCCTGGTACACGTAAGGCAGCACCGCGTAGGCGCCGCCGAAGGTCAGCAGCGCGGCCTTGGTGAAGAACCAGCCCATCTGCGTCACCGTGCCCTGCCACCCGAACAGCGCCACCAGCAGCGCCATCGCGGCCAGCCACAAGCCCAGGCCCGCGGCCAGGATCTTCACCAGGTGCGTGCGGGCAAAGCGGGCGTGCGGCGGCGTGGGTGTGGCGTCGTCGATGAGGGCCGGGCCGTAGTGCGTCTGCCGGCTGGCATGGCCGCCACCCAAGGCGAACACGCCGGGTGCCCATTTCGCACCGAAGTAGCCGACCAGCGCCGCGCCCAGCACCAGCGCGGGAAACGGCGCATCGAACGCGAAGATCGCGACGAACGAAGCCGCGGCAATGCCCCACATCCAGCCATTGCGCAAGGCCCGCGTGCCGATGCGGTGGGCCGCGTGCAGCACCAGGGCGGTCACCGCCGGCTTGATGCCGTAGAAGATGCCGGCAATGGCCGGCACGTCGCCGAAGCGCATGTAGACCCACGACAGCGCGATCAGAATGGCCAGCGATGGCAACACAAAAAGCGCGCCGGCCACGATGCCGCCACGGGTGCGGTGCATCAGCCAGCCGATGTACGTGGCGAGCTGTTGCGCCTCCGGCCCTGGCAGCAGCATGCAGTAGTTCAGCGCGTGCAGAAAGCGCTTTTCGCTGATCCAGCGGCGGCGCTCCACCAGCTCGGTATGCATGATGGCGATCTGCCCCGCCGGTCCGCCAAAGCTGATCAGGCCGAGCTTCAGCCAGAAGCGGAAGGCCTCGGCGAATGAGACGGGCGGGGGAGGGGACGCAAGCGCCTCGGGAGGCGTTGGTGTCGTGAGGTCAGGCGCGGCGGTGTCCACAGGCAAAGTCCGGTTGAATGGCCAGCACTTGGACGGGACACCGTCTACCTTCTCAGGCCGGGAGGCTGTTTTCCCGATGGGGAAATGCTAGCACAGGGTGTGCGGGGCGTTGCGCAGGGCTGGCCGAGACTTGTCCGTGGTGCGTTGGGCTTGCGAGGCCGTGGTCAGTGCGCCGTGCCCTGGCCGTCGCGCCAATGGGCTGGCGTCGTGCCTTCCCATGTGCGAAAGGCGCGGTAGAAGGAGTTCGTGTCCTGGTAGCCCAGCAGGCGCCGCCGCCTGCCAGCCTGCCAGCCTGCCAGCCTGCGACGAGCGGCGCGTAGGCGGTGTGGCCTGAGAACCGGCGTGCCGAGTCCATCGCGATGCCGTTCCACTCCGAATCGACGCCGCCCGACTCGATCACCACCACCTCGATCCCGAAGCTGCGGGTTTCAAAACGAGGGCAGTCCGAGAAGCCTTCCACCGCGCGCTTGGTCGCGTGGTACCAAGCGCCCAGCGGAAAGTAGAGCTTGCCGCCGACCGAGGCTTTGCGCGCGGAAATGGAGGGGAGCATAGGTTCGTGGAGGTTCTTGAAGGGTCGCGGATCGTGTTGAAATTCTAGGGACCCGAGCGGGCTGCGTCATTGGCAGACCGCGCCAAGTTGCTTGCCAGATGCGCCAATCGGCCAGGCGCCGTGTGCTGCCATCACCAACGACCGCTTCTGGACCGCCTGACAAAAGGTGGTGAATCAAGGTAGTGACTCAAGGTAGTGCATCAAGGTAGTGAAGCCGCGGCGCCGGCAGCGTTAAAACCTACATGGATTGGGGCGCGATTCCGATGCGGACAGCCACAGTTCCAAGGGAAGCTTTGCACAGGTACAAGAAGTGCCGGCCATTCATTTCAGGAGACAACCATGTCAGTTTCAAACACCCTCAAATCCATCACTGTCGCCGCAGCGGTCCTGGTCGCCAGCTCCGCGGCCTTTGCGCAGGCCGCCGGCACCACCGGTGCACCAGAAAAGCAGAACAACAGCGCAACGCCCGCACCACCAAGCGGGACCAACAAGACGCCCGCGCAAAACTCGATGGCAAACACCATGGCCAAGGACGGGTCGCCTACGGCCGCCAAGCAGAATGACAGCAAGACGCCTTTGCCAGAGAGCAAGACCGGCGGCAAGACGACCGGCCAGCGCGATGCCGAGAAGGCCATGAAGTAGCAGCGAATTCGCCCGTCAGACCAGGCGATATCTCAATGGACGGAACGGACCCTTGGGGTCCGTTTGTCGTCAAGGACGATCAGGGAACGGTCGCGTTGAAACTGGCTTTCGGTCTGTGTTGCTCGCCGAGCTTGTCGTCCATTGGGCGCCGATGGGGATATGCAACGGCCCAGGTTCATTGCGCGCAAGCGAGGGATCGGCGCCACCCCACGCGTCAACCCCCAACCCATCCCGCCTCATCCCCCAGCGGATGTTCATCGCAGTTGTGGTCCCCCGCGGCCCCGCCCCGGTCCACCACCAGAAAGTCGCACACCGCGTCCAGCGCAACCAGCGGATGGTGCCAGGTGCCGCGTGCGTAGTTCACGCCCTGGCCGGCCTCGGCGCGGAAGCAGCGGATGGCGCCGGTTTCGGGGGCATCCTCGTCCGGCGTGGCGGGTGCCACCACCACCAGATAGGCGCGGCCCGACAGCGGCATGAAGGCCTGGCTGCCGAGCGGGTGGCGCTCCAGCAGGATCAGCTGCATCGGCAACGTGCGGGGCTGCGCGCGGAAGATGTTGATGATGGCGCGGCCGTCCTGGGCGCCCACGTCGACGGGCGCCAGGTCGTGGAAGCGTTCGGCAAAACCCGCGTTGATGGTGAAGTGGCGCGCCTCGTCGCTGGCTTCGATCACGTCGCCATAGGGGCGGAAGGCATCAGCGGTCAGCGGCTCGATGGTGACTGTGTTCATGGCGTGGGTTCAGCAATCGACTTCGAGCAAGTCGGAGATGGATGGCGTTGGCATGCCGCCGCGCTTCGCCTGTTTCTGGCGCCGCTGCCGCTTGCTGAACGCCAGGCCCACGGCCAGCGTCTGCGCCAGCGACATGGCCGATGTCAACGAGCGGAAACCGAGCAGCTTGGCGTCGTTGACTTCGAGCACCAGGTCGGCGTCTTTCGCCACCGGGCTCAGGAACGCGTCGGTGATGGCCAGCCGCTTGGCGCCGCTTTGGCGCACCTGTTCGCAGACCTGCAGCGTGTCGGCCGCATACGGCGGGAAGCTGATGGCGATCAGCAGGTCGTCGGCACTGGCGGTGCTGGCCTGTTCGGCAATGGCGCCGCCGATGCCGGTGATCTGCACGGCCGGCCGGCCGACGCGGTTCAGCGCATAGGCCAGGTAGGCGGCCACGGCATACGAGCGGCGCAGGCCCAGCACGTGCACGATGCGGGCGTCTTCGATGAGCTGGATGGCCTCGGCCAGCGGCAGGCTGGCGGCGTCGTCCTGCAGGTGTTCCAGCGAGACGATGTTGGCGCGGCTGAAGGCGCGCAACACCTCGGCCGGGTCTTCCGGGTGGTCCAGCGCCTCTTCGCCTCCGTAGTGGCGGATGCGCTCGCGAAACGTGGGTTTGACCGCGTGCTGCAAAGGCTCGCGCAGCAGGCGCTGCAGCTCCGAATAACCACCGAAGCCCAGCGCCTTGGCCATGCGGATGAAGGCCGCGGGCGCGATGCCGGCCATCTCGGCCACGGTGGCGACGGGGTTCAGCGCGATGTCGTTCGGGTGTTCGACGGTGTAGCGCGCGGCGTCGCGCATGCGGGGCGTGAGGCGCTCGCTGTCGCGGGCGATCAGCTCGCGCAGGGCGTCCAGGTCGGCGGGCAGGGCGGGTGCGGTGGCGGCGGTCATATGCAGCGATTGTCGCGCGGACTGTCGAGCAAGATGTCGCGCAGCATGTCGGGTGGAAGGTCGACCTTAGAAGGCCCGCACCTCGCCCCGCGGCACGAACTGGCCCATGCCTTCGCGCCCGAGCCACTCCGGCCCGTTCACGATCAGCTGGCCGCGCAGGAACACCTTCTCGACCTTGCCGCGCAGCGTGCGGCCTTCGAGCAGGGTGTAGTCGCAGTTGCTGTGCAGGTCCTTGGCGTAGATGGTCTGGCTCGCGGCCGGGTCGAACAGCACCACGTCGGCATCGCTGCCCACGGCGATGGTGCCCTTCTTGGGGAACAAACCGAACAGCTTGGCCGGCGTGGTCGCGGTGAGTTCGACGAACCGGTTCAGCGACAGCTTGCCCTGCATCACGCCGATGTCGAACAGGCTCACCAGCCGCGTCTCGATGCCGGGCGCGCCGTTGGGGATCAGCGAGAAGTCGTCCTTGCCGCGCATCTTCTGCAGCTGGTAGCCGAGGTGGCCCTCCTTCATGCAGAACGGGCAGTGGTCGGTGGCGATGACCTGCAGGTCGTCGTAGCGCAGCGCGCGCCACAGGTGCTTCTGGTCGTCGGGCTTGCGCAGCGGCGGCGTCATCACGTATTTGGCGATCTCGAAGTCGTCGGTGTTGTAGACCGAGTCGTCGAACAGCAGGTAGTGCGGGCAGGTTTCGGCGAACACCGGAATGCCCTCGGCCCGCGCCGCCACGATGTGCTTCAGCGCCTCGTTGCTCGACACGTGCACGAAGTAGATCGGCGCCTCGGCCAGCTCGGCCAGGCGGATGCCGCGGTGCGTGGCCTCGCCTTCCATGATGGCCGGGCGGGTCATGGCGTGGTAGCGCGGCGAGGTGTGGCCGGCTTCCAGCGCTTCCTTGATCAGCAGGTCGATCACCGTGCCGTTCTCGGCATGCAGGGCCACCATGCCGCCATCGGCGCCCACCTGGCGCAGCATGCGGAAGATGGCGGCGTCGTCGGCCATCATCACGCCTGGGTAGGCCATGAACATCTTGAAGCTGGTCACGCCCTCGTGGCGCATGGCGTGGCGCACGTCCTTCAGGACCTGGTCGTCGACGCGGGTGATGATGACGTGCACGCTGTAGTCCACGTTCACTTGCGACTCGGCGCTGCGCTGCGCGCGGGCAATGGCGCCCAGCGGCGAATCGGTGGCGGTCTGCAGCGCGAAGTCGACGATGGTGGTGGTGCCGCCGAAGGCCGCGGCGCGGGTGCCGCTGGCGAAGGTGTCGCAGGTGATCGTGGGGCCGATCACGTTCTCCAGGTGCACATGGGTGTCCACGCCGCCGGGCAGCACGTAGAGGCCGGTGGCGTCGACCACGGCCACGTCTTCGCCCACCTGGATGCCGCGGCCGATGGTGTGGATCACGCCGTCGCGCATCAGCACGTCGGCCACGTAGTCGTCGGTGGCCGTGATGACGCGGCCGTTGCGGATCAGGGTGTCTGTCGTCATTGGATGATTTCGTCGAGGTGTTGGACCAGGCGGTCGATTTCTTCCAGCGTGTTGTAGTGGGCGATGGACACGCGCACCACGCCGCCCTGGCCCTGCAGCCCCAGCGATTCGATCAGCCGCTTGGCATAGAAGTCGCCGAAGCGGATGCCGATGCCGAAGCGGTCGGTGTGGCGCACGATGGACTCGGACTGCACGCCCGCCACCATGAAGCTCACGGTGGGCACGCGGCCACCCTGCAAAGCAGATTCCATGCCGATGATGCGCACCGATGCCTTGCCGCGCAGGTAGGCCAGCAGGCGTTCGGCCATCGCGTCCTCGTGCTGCTCGAAGGCGTCGAAGGCGGCCTGCATCTTCTGGCGCGCCGTGCCGCTGCAGCCCAGCGTCGTGCCCACGGCCACCAGGTAGTCGTTGATGCCCATGCAGCCGTACGACAGCTCGTAGTTCACATTGCCCGGCTGCAGCTTGTAGGGCAGCACTTCGGGGCCGATGAAATAGTGGTTCAGGCTGGGCAGCGACAGCAGCAGTTCGCGGCGGCCCCACAACACGGCATAGTGCGGGCCGAACACCTTGTAGAAGCTGAACACATACAGGTCGGCGCCGCTGGCCTGCACGTCGACCAGCCGGTGCGGCGCATAGGCCACCGCGTCGACGCACAGCCGGCCGCCCACCGCATGCACCCGCTCGGCGATCTGCGCCACGGGGTTGATGGTGCCGAGGATGTTGGACGCGTGTGTCACGGCCACCCATTTGGTGCGCGGCGACAGCAGGCTGTCGAGCGTGGCCAGGTCGAGCTGCAGCGTCTCGGGGTTGACCTCCCAGATTTTCAGCACCGCGCCGGCCGAGGCCAGCCGCATCCAGCCGCCGATGTTGGCCTCGTGGTCGGTGTTGCTGACGATGATTTCGTCGCCCGGGTGCACCGTGGGCAGGATGGCGCTGGTGAGCTGGAACATCAGCGAGGTGGTCGA
>JAQGMQ010000723.1 GCA_028292305.1 Rhodoferax sp. | reverse complement strand
ATCGCCAGCATCTGCTGTTCGCCGCCACTCATGGTGCCGGCCAGCTGCGTGGCGCGCTCTTTCAGAATCGGGAACAGGGCCAGCATCTCGGCAATGCCGCTGGCCACCTCGTGCCGGTCGCTGCGGGTAAACGCGCCCAGCTCCAGGTTGCGCAGCACCGTCAGCCCCGGGAACAGGCGCCGCCCCTCGGGCACCAGCGACAGGCCCAGCGGCACACGCTTGTGCGCCGGCATGCGGTGGATGGCTTCGCCGTTGAAGCTGATGCTGCCGGCTGCCGTGGCGTTCAGCCCGGCTACGGCCCGCAAGGTGGTGGACTTGCCGTTGCCGTTGCCGCCGACCATGGCCACGATCTTGCCCGGTTCCACCTTCAGGCTGACATCGGACAGGGCCAGCACGTCGTCGTAGCAGACCTTCAGATTGGTGATCTCCAACATCTCAATCTCCCAAATAGGCGGTGAGCACCGCCGGGTCGTTGGACACTTGCTGTGGCGTGCCTTCGGCGATCTTCACGCCACGGTCGAGCACCACGATCTTGTCGGCAATCGGCATGATGCCTTCCAGCACGTGTTCGACGATCAGGCAGGCAATGCCGCGGTCGCGGATCTTCAGCACCACGTCGACCGCCTCGCGCACCTCGGAAGGATTGAGCCCGGCCATCACCTCGTCCATCAACAGGATCTTCGGCTCGATGGCCAGCGCACGGGCCACCGCCAGGCGGCGCTGCTCGCTGATGGTCATGCTGGCGGCCGGCCGGTCGGCAAAACGCGCGAGGTTGGCAAACGCCAGCCAGCCCATGGCCGCGCTGCGCGCCTGGCCCACATGGTGCCGGTGCAGCATGGCCGCCGTCATCACGTTCTCGCAAGCCGTCATGCTGCTGAAGGTGCGGGCGATCTGGAAGGTGCGCGCCACACCGGCGCGGGCGCAGGCCTCGGGCGGCAGGCCGCCGATGCCGCGGCCGTCGAGCGTGATGCTGCCGCTGCTGGGCACGTAGTAGCCGGCCACGCAATTGAACAAGGTGGTCTTGCCCGCGCCGTTCGGGCCGATCAGGCCGACCACGGTGCCGGCGTCGACGCTGAAGCTCACGTCCTGGTTGGCCGTCAGCCCGCCGAAGCGTTTGCTGACCTGTTGCACTTCGAGCAGGCTGCGCGGCGCTGCGGTGCGCGCTGGCTCGGGGCGGCTCGGCACGGGGTTCATGCGGCCTCCTTGCCGGGCGCATGCGACCGGGGCGAAAGAGGCACCAGCGGTGCCGGTGGCAGATGGGCCGCATGTTCGGCGAGCTGGCGCGTCGCGTCGGCACGGGCCGCACGCCGCAGCTTCAGGCCCTGCCACCAGCCCATCACACCCGTCGGGTAGAACACGGCCACCCCGATGATCAGGCTGGCATAGATGATGACGTCGGTGCCGCGCCCGGTGCCGCCGAACAGCACCCGCGAAAACTCTTCGATGCCGGTGAGGATCACCGAGCCCACCACCGGCCCCAGCAAGGTGCCGACGCCACCCAGAATGGCCACCAGCGCCATCTTGACCGACAGCGCCGTGGACAGCACCGAGGCCGGGTCGATGTACAGCTCTTTCTGCGCGTACAGGCTGCCGCCCATGGCCGCGAAGAAGGCGCT
This sequence comes from Rhodoferax sp., assembly GCA_028292305.1. Classification (GTDB taxonomy): domain Bacteria; phylum Pseudomonadota; class Gammaproteobacteria; order Burkholderiales; family Burkholderiaceae_C; genus Rhodoferax_B. The sequence goes on along the minus strand of JAQGMQ010000723.1, from coordinate 7,858 downwards.
GACCGAAAGCGCCACCTGCTTGTAGCGTGCGATGTTCACGCCGATGCTGCGCGCCGCATCGGGCTCGTCCTTGATGGCGCGCAGGTAGTAGCCGAGGTAGCTGCGTTCGATCCACCAATTGGCCGCCAGCGTCAGCAGCAGCAGGCCCAGCGCCAGCCAGTAGTAGGGCAGCTTGGTGGCGAAGTTCATCCACGGCCAGCCCTGTCTGTCCATCGGCACATACAGGCCCACGGCGGCGCCGCCGAACTCCCATTCGGTGAAGAAGATCTGCACCAGCTCGGCCACGGCGATGGTGGCCATGGCGAAGTAGTGGCCCTTGAGCCTGAAGCACGACCAGCCGAACGCCAGGCTCAGCAAGGCCGCCACCGCGCCGCCGGCCAGCAGGCCGAGCCACGGGTTGACGCCGAACTTCACCAACAGCACGGTGGAGGTGTAGGCACCCAGCCCGTAGAAAGCCGCATGCCCGAGCGACACCTGGCCGGCATAGCCGCCCACGATGTTCCAGGCCACGCCCAGCTGGGCCGCCATCAGCACCAGGATGACGGTGTTCAGATGCGAGCTGTCGACCAGCTTCGGCAGTGTCAGGGCGAACGCCAGTGCGCCGCCCGCGATCAATATTTTTTTCATGATTTCATGCCTTGCCCATCAAGCCCTGCGGGCGGAACATCAATACGCCCAGGAACAACACCAGCACGATGGCGGTCTTGTATTGGGGCCCCAGCAGCAGGCCGCCCATGACCTCGATCACGCCGACCAGCATGCCGGCCCAGAAAGCCCCGGTCACGCTGCCGAAGCCACCCAGGTTGACCACCACGAAGGCCAGCAGGATGAAGTTCGCGCCGACGTCGGGGAAGATCGGGAAGAACGTGGCCAGCAGGCCGCCCGCGGCACCGGCGCAGGCCGCGCCGATGCCCCAGGCCAGCGAGAACATCTTGTGCGAGTCGATGCCCATCAGGCGGGCCGCTTCCTTGTCGGACGCGGTGGCTTCCAGCGCCGCGCCGAGGCGGGTGCGGTTCAGAAAGAAATGCACCAGGCCGGTGATGACGATCGCGCCGATGCCGGCCACCAATTGCGGCTTGCCCAGCTGGATGCCCAGCAGCTTCACCGAGCCGCTGACCGCCGAGTTCTCGATCGACCGGAAATCGGGCTTCCACAGGAACTGGGCCACGCCACGCAGCAGGATCATGATGCCGAAGGTCGTGAAGATCTGCGACAGCATCGGCGCGTTGGCGATGCGCACGATCACCAGCTGGTACAGCAGCACGCCGAACGCGAACAGCATCAGCACCGTCAGCGGCAGCGTGATCAGCGGGTCGAGCGCATACAGCGCGAACAGCCAGAAGGCCGAGTACATGCCGAGCATGAGGAACTCGCCGTGCGCAAAATTGACGATGTCCATGACACCGAAGATCATCGTCAGGCCGATCGCCACCAGCGCGTAGATCAGCCCGATCAGCACACCCGATGCCAGGGTCTGCAGCAGAATTTCCGTGGTCATTTTTTTCTTTCGACGCGGGGAAGAAACCGAAGGCCGGCCCTACTTGCGCTGGTCCCACTTGGGCATCGGCCACACCACGTCGCGCGCAGCCAGGTCGAAGGGCCAGACCGTGTTGTATTTGCCGTCCACGATCTGCGCCAGGATGCCCTGCCCCAGCGTGTTCTGCCCCGTGGCGTCGAATTTCACGCCCTTCCACGGCATGATCAGCTTGCTGCCCGGAATGTCGGTCGCCACCAGCGCCTTGCGGATCGCTTCCGGGTCCGTCGAGCCCGCGCGGTTGATGGCATCGGCCATGACCATCAGGCCGGTGAAGGTACGCGACGAATTGCCCGTGAAGTTCACCTTGTAGCGGCTGCTGTAGAGGTCGTTGACCTGCTTGATGAGCGGGTTGCGCGTGGCCAGGTCCAGCGCCCAGACCTCGCGGGTGATCACGTACTCCGCGTCCTTGCCCAGGGTCTTGACGAAGTCGGTGTCGGTGAAGCCGGCATTGTTGGCCAGGATCATGTCGGGCAGGAATCCCAGCTCCTTGTAGCTCTTCATCGACAGGATCGCATCGGCGGTGTAGGAGGACTGCAGCACCAGGTTCGGGTTGGCCGCCTTCAGGGTCTGCACCTCCGAAGTCAGCTGCGTGGTCTTGGCCGGATAAGCGATCTGCTTGACCAGGTTGAGCTTGTATTCGGCCGCCAGCTTCGTCTGCAGCTTGGTGGTCTCGGTACCCCACAACCCGTTTTCATTGAGCGAGGCCACGACGCCCGGCTTGATGCCCTTGCGGGCTTCCAGCTCCTTCAGGAACTCGAAGGCGTTGTGCACGAACAGGTCGTCGTTCGGGGTGATGCGAAAGAACCATTTGAAGTTGCGCTGCGTGAGCGAAGTCGACGACGACTCCGGGTTCAGGAACGGAATGCCGGCGCGCTCCGCGACCTGGCTGGCCGTGGCCGTGACCGCGCTGTTGTAGGCGCCGACCAGCGCCACCACCTTCTCCTGCGTGATCAGGCGCTCGGCCTCGGAGGCGCCGGTCTGCGGACTGGCCTGGTGATCGGCGAACACCAGCTTGATCTTGGCGCCCTTGAGGTTGGGCAGGCCCTTACCGGCGGAGAACGGCAGCTCGGGCACGCCCGCGGCGCCGTTGTTGACGATGTCGGCGGCCAGTTCCAGCGCGTTGCGGAGTTCGGCGCCCACCGCCGCACCGGGCCCGGACAGCGGGTAGATCACCCCGATCCTGACCTCTTGCTGGGCCTGCGCGGCGATGGCGATACAGCTGCCGGCCAGCACGGCGGCAACACGGGATTTCAATGAACCTTGCATCTAAAAACTCCTCGTAGGACATGACAACCAGATGAACTGCGGCGAAGTGTGCGGCGCAGCATCGGTCAAATCAAACAAGAAATTTTTCGCTCAGTTCATCGATTTTTTCGATGACAAGGGCGCGGCCCACGGGCGGCCCGAATGCACCATTCAGGCCTTTTTCTCGCGCTTGGCGCTGCCCTTTTTGGTGCCGGCCCTGGCCGGCATCGAGCCGCCGGCAAATTCCACGGCCGACTTCAGCAAGGTGTCCACCGTCGAACTGGTGGGGTCGGAGCGGTAGCTCGCGTAGATCGGCAGCGCCTTCAACGGCACGTCGCAGGCCAGCACTTTGAGCTGGGCGAATCCGGTGAGGCGTTGCGCCGCGATCCGCGGCAGCAAGGCCACGCCGAACCCCCCTTGCACCAGCTGCACCATGGCCGAAATCGACGAGATCGCGTGCACCTTTTTGGGTTCCATGCGGCGCTGTCGGAACAGGTCGAGCAGGGTGATGTGCGGCTGCGAGCCGCGCTGGAAGGTCAACAACTCCATGTCGGCGAGTTCGTCCAGCCGGTAATTTCTTTTCTTGTGCCGCAGGGGATGGCCCACGAAGACCATTTCCATCGATGGCATGGCATGGTTGCGCACGCCGTCGGCGGTGGCGGGAAACGCCGCGAACACCAGGTCGAGCGTGCCGCGGTGGATCTGGTCGGTGAGGATGGGCGTGGTCTCCACCGTCAGCTCCAGCTCCAGGCCGGGGTGGTCCGCGCGCAGTTTCTCAAGCCAGGGTATCAGCCACGAATGCAGCACCGACTCGATGGCGCCGATGCGCATGACGACGGCCATCGTGCTGCCGGCCCCCATTTCCGATTTTGCGTCGCGGTGCAGGGCCAGCATCTTTTCGGCGAACACCAGAAACCGCGCGCCCGCGGCAGTCAGCCGGAATTGTTTGTCGGTGCGGTCCAGCAGCAGCACGCCGAGCTCGTCCTCCAGCGTGGAGATGCGGCTGGACATGGCGGACTGGGTGAGGAACAGCTTCTCGGCGGCCCGGGTCACGCTCTTCAGCGACGCCACCCAGTAGAAGGCTTCCACGAAACGCAGGTTCATGAGGCGGTCTTCATGTTGAAAGGAGAAATGTGGTCGGACATGGCTGCGGTTCAGTCGGATCGGGCGACGCCGGTGGGTCGGCCGCGCGGGCCGGTTGGATGAACCTGAAACGACCCGGCCTGGCGGTCATTCGCCTGCGCGCCGCGCGGCCAGTTCCAGGTAGCCCGTGCCTGCATCCGGCACCCGCGACAGGCGCCAGCCCTGCGCCTCGACCAGCAGCTCCTCGTCGGTCGTCCGCACCAGATTGCCGGCCACCAGGTGCCCGCCACGCACCTCGCCGGTGGCGGACGCGACGGCCATGTGCAGATGGGCGCCCTGCGGCGTGATGCTGCCGCACAGCGTGAGGATTTCATGCTCGCCCGCAAACCGCGTGGCCTGCTCGGCGCCTGCCAGCCGCAGCTGTGCATCGCCCAGGCTGCCGATGCCGCTCAGCACGAAGGCGCCGTCGGGAAAGGCCTGCCGCGCCAGCGCCTCCAGGCTGAGGCGGAGGTCGTTTCCGGGCACGAGGCGCAGGGGCAGGCAACGCATGAGAGGGCGGGTGGAAGGTGAAGGGAATCGGCCGCAGGGCGCCTGGGGCGGACGAACGCATGGTACCCAAAACGCCCGTCGAATGGCGTTGGCGCGCGCGCCCTGCCCGTCACCGGCCGGCGGCCTTTACCAGGAAGCTCACCAGCGCCTGCGCCCGCGCCGTCCGCCCCTTGCGCGTGGGCACCAGCAGCAGGACGGGTGCGGCGCCGAACGACCAGTCGGCCATCACCCGCTCCAGCCGCCCCGCGGCCACGGCCTCGGCCGCGTCCCATTCCGAGCGCAGCACGATGCCCATGCCTTCCTCGGCCCAGTGCCGCGCCACGCCGCCGTCGTTGGTCTCGAACGCCGGGTTGATGCGCAAGGTTTCGGTCTTGCGCGCGCCCCCCGCAACCGGGCGCATGTGCCAGAGCGTCACATCCTCGTCGTTCTCGCGGATGCAGATGCAGGCGTGGCAGGCCAGGTCCGCCGGGCTGCGCGGGGTGCCCTGCTGGCGCAGGTAAGCGGGGCTCGCACACAGCCAGCGCTCGTTGGTCGCCAGTCTGTGCGCCACCCAGGAGGAATCGCGTACCGAGCCGACATGCACCACGGCATCGGCATCGTGCCGGTCCGGCCACGGCGTTTCGCGCAGGTCGAGTTGCAGCCGCAAGCCCGGGTGCAGCCGTGAAAAGCGCGACAGCAGCGGCGCGATGTGTGTGCGGCCGTAGCCGAAGGGCGCCGCCACCCGCAGGCTGCCGGTGAGCCGCCGGTCGTCGCGCTGCAGGGAATCACGCAAGCCGTCGAGCTTCAGCAGCAGCTCATGGGCCTCGCGGCCGAAACGTTCACCTTCCGACGTCAGCTGCAACCTGCGCGCATTGCGGCTGGCCAGCACCAGGCCGAGCGAGGCCTCGAGCTTGCGCAAGCGCATCGACAGGGCCGGCGGCGTGACGCCCAGCGAACGCGCCGCGGCGCTGAGCGAGCTTTCGCGCAACAGCGCGGCGGCGAGGCGTAGGTCTTCGATCTGCATCGTTCAGCATAGCTTAACTATTGATGACGCAAGAGTGAAGCACAGCTGAGGCTTGCACGCCTTAAAGTGAGGCCATGCAACATCCATCGCCCAGCCTGCCCGCCTCGCCGACTTCAAACACCTCGGCGCCGCCCGTCCCCCCCGGGAGTCATGCGCGCGCGGTGCGCACCGCCGTGCCAGGCTCCACCGCCCTCGCCACCCTCGACACCCTTGACACCCCCGCAGCCATCATTGCGCTGTCGCGCATGCAGCACAACATCGCCCGCATGCAGCAGCGCGCCACGGCGTTGGGCGTGCGGTTTCGCCCGCACGTGAAGACCAGCAAATGCGCCGAGGTGGCCGCCGCCCAGCGCGAAGCCGGCGCGACGGGCATCACCGTCTCCACCCTGAAGGAGGCCGAGAAATTCTTCGGCCACGGCGTGACCGACATCCTGTACGCCGTCGGCATGGCGCCGCACCGTCTGGACCATGCGCTCGATTTGCGGCTGCGGGGTTGCGCACTGCAGATCCTGACCGACAGCGTCGAAGGCGCGCAGGCCATCGTCGACCACGGCCGCGCCCATGGCCATGTGTTCGAGGTGCTGGTCGAGATCGACACCGACGGCCACCGCTCCGGCATCAAGCCCGACGAAGACCGCTTGCTCGACGTCGGCCGCGTGCTGCATGAAGGCGGCATGCGCCTGGCCGGCGTGCTCACCCATGCGGGCTCCAGCTACGACCTGCACGACACCCAGGCCATCGCCGATCTGACCGAGCAGGAACGTGCTGGCTGCGTCCTGGCCGCCAACCGCCTGCGCGGCGCCGGCCTGCCCTGCCCCGTTGTCTCCGTCGGCTCCACGCCGACCGCGCTGACCGCAACTTCGCTGGCCGGCGTGACCGAGTTGCGCGCCGGCGTCTATGTGTTCTTCGACCTGGTGATGTGCAACGTCGGCGTGTGCGGCACCGACGACATCGCGCTGAGCGTGCTCACCACGGTGATCGGCCACCAGGCCGACAAGGGTTGGGCCATCGTCGACGCCGGCTGGATGGCCATGAGCCGCGACCGGGGCACGGCCAAGCAGCAGCGGGACTACGGCTACGGCCAGGTCTGCACCATGGACGGCCTGCCCATCGCGGGTTATGTGCTGTCGGCGGCCAACCAGGAGCACGGCATCGTCTCGCGCGAAGGCACGCCGACCGACCCCATCGACAAGGACATCGCCATGCGATTCCCCACCGGTACGCGCTTGCGCATCTTGCCCAACCACGCCTGCGCCACCGGTGCGCAGTTCCCCGCGTACCACGCGCTGGCGCAGGATGGGTCGCTGCAGACCTGGGGCCGATTCCACGGCTGGTGACATGCCGCGGGCCGCGGTCACCAGCTGAAGACAGGGCTGGACCGGGCCACCCGGTCGCAGCGTCGCAGCGTACGATGCGCGGCCGGTGCGGCGTGCCATCGACGCCGGGCTTGCCCGCAAAGCGGCGTTCACCGCAGCCCGACGCCCGGCTAATGGCCTTCGCCCGAGCCGTTCAGTGCATGGCGTACCGCAGGTGTTTCCAGATGGCGCCGCAACATGTGCTCAACCCCTCTGAATAGCACGGCCAGCACGGCCGCCAACAGAAAGCCCGCGGCGATGTCGAGCGGGAAATGCACGCCGACGCAGACCCGGGCCACCCCGGTCACCAACGCCAGGACCAGCATGGCCATGCCGAACGGACGCAATGGTTTTCGTTGGCAGTAAAGCAGCGCGATCAGCAGCAGTACGGCGGCATGCGAGCTTGGCAACGAGCCCGTCGGGTGATGGCTGATGTAGAGCGGACTCAGCCCCACGACGAACGGCCGCGAGACGCCGGTCACGGCAGCCAGGTAGTGCGACAGCAGCGACGTGACACCGCAGGCCGCCAGGACGAACACGATGTAGCGCCGTTGCGCAGGTTGGCGCACGAAGCTCCAGGCGGCCAATGCGGCGACCACATAGGCGCTGTCCACGGCGGCCGCTCGCACCAGCGGCAGGGTCCAGGGCGCAGCGGCAAACCAAGCGGCGATCCATTCGAACAAGACGGCATTGGCATGGTTCATGCGGCCTCCCGAAAATGCGCGATGGCAAGGCTGCACGGGCTTGCCGACCCGGAGCTGGACGAAGCACGGGCGTGCCTGGTCCCCGCCTGATGACACGGTTGTTTTTTCTGATGCACGATGTACCTTCAAGAGTCTGAGAACGGCCGTCGGCTGGGCGACGGCCGGCTTGCGCAGGAGACTGCGCGATGGCGCCAGGGGCGCCGTCAACTCAGAACAGGGAAGGCGGTGCGGTTGGAGGCGGCGCGTTGCGCCATGGCGTGGCCGCCGCCGGCGGGTCGGCGCCGTGGTGCCGCGGCGGGCTGCCACGCACGGTGAGCAGCGGCGCCACCCACCACATGAGCAGCAGCAGGCCGGGCATCACCATCACCGCGATCAGTACGTG
>JAQGMQ010000688.1 GCA_028292305.1 Rhodoferax sp. | reverse complement strand
CGTGCAGCACTGCGGCGTGGCCGACACCATCGGCGTGGGCACGCCGGTCAAGGTGCAGCGCGCGCTCGATGCGGCGCTGCAGCACTTCGGCCTCGACGACATCTCCGGCCACTTCCACGACACCTATGGCCAGGCACTGTCGAACACGCTCACCAGCCTGCAGATGGGCGTGTGGCAGTTCGATGCCTCGGTGGCCGGCCTCGGCGGCTGTCCCTATGCCAAGGGCGCCACGGGCAACGTGTCGACCGAAGACGTGGTCTACCTGCTGCACGGCCTGGGCATCGCCACCGGCATCGACCTCGACCAGCTGGTCGACGCCGGCAAGTACATCAGCGACTTCCTGGAACGCAAACCCAATTCGCGTGTGGCCACGGCGCTGCTGAACAAGCGCCAGAGCGACTAGCCCGCCGGCCCGGCCAGCTGCGCCTTCAAATAGTCCAGAAACACCTGCGCCGTGCGTGACAGCGTGCGGCCCACCAGCGTCTGCACTTCGATGTTGCGCAGGTCGAGCCCGCGGTCCTTGAGCCGCACCGACACCAGCTCGCCACGTTCGACCTGGTAACGCACCGAGATCTCGCCCGAGATCGTCAGCCCGTCGTGCCGGTGCCGCAGGAAGCCGAGCAGGCCGCTGATGTAGTTGCTGGTGATCACCGGCTCGAACTCCAGCCGCTGCCGGCTGCAGGCGATGTCGAACAGCTGGCGCACCGTGGTTTCGGGCTCGGGCAGGGCGATGGGGTAGGGCTTCAGCTGCATCAGGCTCAGCTGTTTGAACGCGGCCAGCGGATGGCCGTGGCGCATCACCGCCATCACCGGCGAGGGCTGCAGGTGTTCGATGCGGATGTCCTTCTCGGCACCGCGGCTCATCACGATGCCGATGTCGGCGTCGCCATGCAGGATGCGGCGCGTGGCCTCGGCCGGCGGGTAGGTGCCCATGTTGAACTGGATGCCCGGATGCAGCGCCGAGAAGTCACTGATCACGCGCGGCAAGAATTCCATCGAGAAGCCTTCCGTGGCGGCGATGCGCACGCGCCCGCGCTGCATGCCCTGCAGCGCCAGCACGTCGTGCACCACGCGCTCCGCATCATGGGCCGACTTGATGGCGTGCACGGCCAGCAGCTCGCCCGCGGCACTCGGCACCATGCCGCGCGCATGCCGGTCGAACAGGCTCGCGCCCAGCGATTCCTCCAGGTGCGCGATGTGCCGGCTGATGGCCGAGCCGGCCACGTTCAGCCGCGTCGACGCTTCGCTGATCGAGCCCGAACGCACCACTTCCAGAAAGTAGCGCAGGGCCGTGTCCTGCAGTTGGCGGGCGATGAGTTGCGAGGTGGGCATGGCGGGGGTGGACCAGACGTTGGTGCCGCCATCGTAGCCGCAGCGCCAAGGTAAGCCTTGCCTTTTCGGCATCGACGGCGTCGAAATTCTGTAATGGCGGAAACGCTGCCGGGGCCCCATTCTTGCAATTGTCGAAGCGATTCAGTTTCAACATCCACCAAGGAGCTTGTAATGGGGCATCTATCCACCACTCTGGTGCAGCGCGCAATCCTGGCCTTGTCGCTGGCCACGGTCGCGGCGGCAAGCCATGCCGGCAAGTCCAACGACACGCTCACCTACGCGTCCGACAGCGAGGTCGAAAACGTGAGCCCGTACCACAACAACATGCGTGAAGGCGTGATCCTCTCGGCCATGGTGTGGGACACGCTGATCTACCGCGACGTGAAGACCGGTGAATTCAAGCCGCAGCTGGCCACCGCCTGGAAGTGGGAATCGCCTACCGCGCTCAACGTCACGTTGCGCCAGGGCGTGCTGTTCCAGAACGGCGACAAGCTCACCGCCGACGACGTGGTCTACACCTTCAACGAGGTCACCGGACCCGATGCCAAGATCGCCACGCGGCAGAACACCGACTGGATCAGGAACGTCGAGAAGATCGGCGAATACCAGGTCCGCATCAACCTGAAGACGCCGTTCCCGGCCACGCTCGAATACCTGGCCGGCCCCACGCCGATCTACCCCGCGGCCTACTTCAAGAAGGTCGGGCTCGAGGGCTACAGCAAGGCGCCGATCGGCACCGGCCCGTACAAGATCACCGCGGTGATTCCCGGCCAGGGCGTGACCATGGTCAAGAACCCGGCCTATTTCAAGGACAGCCCGATCGGCCAGCCGAAGATCGGCAACGTCAGGTTCGTGGTGATCCGCGACCCCGAAGCCCGCATGGCCCAGCTGATGACCGGCGCGGTCGACTGGATCTGGCGCGTGCCGGCCGACCAGGCCGAGTCGCTCAAGGCCGCGCCCAACCTCACCGTGCTCAGCGGCGAGACCATGCGCGTGGGCTTCATGTCCATCAACAACAACGGCACCACGCCCGAGGCCGCGCCCTTCAAGGACCCGCGTGTGCGCCAGGCGCTCAACTACGCCATCAACCGCAAGGGCATGGCCGACAGCCTGGTGCGCGGCGGCAGCCAGCCGGTGTTCGCGCCGTGTTTCCGCACGCAGTTCGGTTGCGAGACCGGCAAGGTCGTGAAGTACGAATACAACCCGGCCAAGGCCAAGGCTCTGCTGACCGAAGCCGGCTTTGCCAACGGCTTCGACACCGACCTCTGGGCCTACCGCGAGCGTGAATACGCCGAGGCCATGATCGGTGACCTGCGCAAGGTCGGCATCCGCGCGCGCCTGCATTTCGTGCAGTACCCGGCGCTGCGCAACGAGATCCGGTCGGGCCGGGCGCCGCTGTCGTTCCAGGCCTGGGGCTCGTTCTCGATCAACGACGCCTCGGCCTTTGCCGGCAACTACTTCAAGGGTGGCCCGGACGACACCGCCAAGGACCCGCAGACCATCGCGCTGCTGCAGACCGCCGACGCCACGGTGGACGCGGGTGAACGCAAGGCCAAGTATGCGCAGGCGCTGCAGCGCATTTCAGAGCAGGCCTACTGGGCGCCGCTGTTCTCGTATTCGACCAACTACGCGTTCACGTCGGATCTGAAGTTCGACGCCCAGCCCGACGAGCTGCCGCGCTTCTTCGCGGCCAGCTGGAAATAAGTCAACGCTTGCCGAGGCCGCCCCATGTGGATCTACATCTTTCGCCGGCTGCTGGTGGCGCTCAGCGTCATGCTGACCGTGGCCGTCATCAGCTTCATGCTGCTGCACCTGTCGGGTGACCTGGCCACCGCCATCGCCGGGCCCGAGTCCAGTGCCGCCGACGTGGAGAAGATCCGCGTGCAGTACGGCCTCGACCGGCCCGTCACCGCGCAGTTCTTCGACTGGCTGGGGGCGGCGCTGCGGCTCGACTTCGGGCGCTCGTTCTACTTCCAGAACACGGTGGTCGAACTCATCGGCGAACGCCTGCCGATCACGCTCAAGCTGGGTGGCGTGGCCCTGCTGCTGGCGGTGGTGGTGGCCATCCCGCTGGGGGTGCTGGCCGCCCTCTACCGCGACACCTGGATCGACCGCGTGTCGCTGATGGTGGCCGTGGTGGGCCAGGCCATGCCCACCTTCTTCTTCGCACTGACCCTGATCATCGTCTTCTCGGTCGGCCTCAAATGGCTGCCGGTGGCCGGCAACACCACCTGGCAGCATTTCGTGCTGCCGGCCGTGGCGCTGGGCTACTACGCCATGCCGGCCATGATGCGGCTGACCCGCGCCGGCATGCTCGACGTGCTCGGCTCCGACTACATCCGCACCGCACGCGCCAAGGGCCTGAGCCGGTCGCGGGTGGTGTTCAAGCATGCGCTGCGCAACGCCATCATCCCGGTGGTGGCGCTGGCCGCGGTGGAGCTCGGCTTCATGCTGGGCGGCTCGGTGGTCATCGAGTCCGTGTATTCGATGCAGGGCCTGGGCCAGCTCGCGTGGGTCTCGATCTCGCGCAACGACTACCCGGTGGTCCAGGCGGTGGTGCTGTTCATCGCGGTGTTCTACATCGGCCTGACCTTCGTGGCCGACGTGCTCAACGCCGCGCTCGACCCGCGCATGCGCACCCGCTGAGGAGCCACCATGAACGCTTCCACACTCCCATCCGCCGCCATGCCCAGGGCGGCCACGCTGAGCCTGCCGCCCACGCCCGCCTGGCGCCGGCTGCTGCGCCGCGTGCTCGGCCAGCATGGCCTCACCATCGGCGCGGTGCTGCTCGGCCTGATTGTGCTGGCCGCGCTGTTCGCGCCCTGGCTGGCCCCGCACGACCCGTATGCGCAAGACGTGTCGCGCCGGCTGATCCCGCCCATCTGGCACGACAAGGGCAGCTGGGAACATATTCTCGGCACCGACAAGCTCGGCCGCGACTACCTGAGCCGGCTGCTGTTCGGCGCCCGCGTGTCGTTGACCATCGGCCTGGTCACCGCGGTGATCGCCGGCAGCATCGGCACCACGCTCGGTGTGCTGGCCGGCTACTACGGCGGCCGGGTCGACGCGGTCATCAGCTACATCATCACCACGCGCCTGGCCATGCCGGTGGTGCTGGTGGCGCTGGCCATGGCCTCGCTGGTGGGCGGCTCGCTGCAGGTGGTGATCGCGCTGCTCGGCCTGCTGCTGTGGGACCGCTTCGCCATCGTCACGCGGTCGGCCACGCAGCAGCTGCGCGACGCCGAATTCATCGCCGCGGCCAAGGCGCTGGGCGCGTCCACGCCCTACATCCTGCTGCGCGAGCTGCTGCCCAATCTGATGGGCGCGCTCACCGTGGTGGCCACGCTGGAGATGGCCCACGCCATCCTGCTCGAATCCACGCTGTCGTTCCTCGGGTTGGGCGTGCAGCCGCCCACGCCGTCGTGGGGGCTGATGGTGGCCGAGGGCAAGGCCTACATGTTCTTCCAGCCCTGGGTGATCCTGATTCCGGGCGTGGTGCTGGCACTGCTGGTGCTGGCCATCAACCTGGTGGGCGACGGCATCCGCGACCTCACCGCGCCCGACGGCCGCAACTGAAAGCACGCCATGACCACTCCTTTGCTTGACGTCAGGAACCTGCGTGTGGACCTGCCCACCGAACGCGGCATGCTGCACGCCGTGCGCGGCATCGACTTCCATGTGAACCGCGGTGAAATGTTGTGCCTGGTCGGCGAATCGGGTTGCGGCAAGTCGATGACTTCGCTGGCGCTGATGGGCCTGCTGCCGCAGAAGGCAGTGCGCACGGCCGACCACATCCGCTTCGACGGCATCGACCTGCAGACCCTGCCCGAGCGCGGCATGACGGCCCTGCGCGGCGCCCGCATGGCGATGATCTTCCAGGAGCCGATGACCTCGCTCAACCCTTCCTACACGCTGGGCGACCAGCTCTGCGAAGCGTTGCGCGCCCACAAGAAGGTCAGCGCCGCCCAGGCCCGCGACCGCGCCGTGCACCTGCTGGAGCGCGCCCGCGTGCCGCAGGCTGCCGAGCGCCTGCGCCAGTACCCGCACCAGCTGTCGGGTGGCCTGCGTCAACGGGTGATGATCGCCATGGCGCTGATGTGCGGCCCCGACCTGATCATTGCCGACGAACCCACCACCGCGCTCGACGTGACCATCCAGGCGCAGATCCTGCGGCTGATCCGCGAGCTGCAGCAGGAGTTCGGCACGGCCGTGGTGTTCATCACCCACGACCTCGGCGTGGTGGCCCGCATTGCCGACCGCGTGGCCGTGATGTACGCCGGCCAGGTGATCGAGACGGCGCCCGTGGCCGAGCTGTTCGCCCAGCCCACGCACCCCTACACGCGCGGCCTGCTCAACTGCATTCCGGTGCGCGGCAAGACCCTGCCCGGCAGCCATCTGCAGGCCATTCCCGGCGTGGTGCCGAGCCTGATCGGTGCGGTGCAGGGCTGCACCTTCGCCAACCGTTGCGCCCACGCCCGGCCGGCCTGCGCCAACACGCCGCCCTACGTGGCCGTGAACGCCGGCCATGCCGCGCGCTGCGTGCTGGCCCGACCCGAAACCCCAGCGCCCCAGTGGCTGGCGGAGGCCGCATGAACAGCATCGCTCAAGCGCCGGCGTCGCCCGGTGATGACATCGCGCTCGAACTCTGCGCGCTGCACCGCGTCTACAAGCTGAAGCGCGGCCTGTTTCGCACACCCGGCGAGATCAGGGCCGTGAACAACGTGTCGCTGCGCATCCGCAAGGGCGAGACGCTGGGCCTGGTCGGCGAATCGGGCTGTGGAAAGAGCACGCTGGCGAAGATGCTGCTGGGGCTGCTGGCGCCCACCTCGGGCAACGTGCTGATCAACGGCCGCGAGATCGACACCGGCCACCGCAAGGCCCTGGCGCGGTCGATCCAGCCGATCTTCCAGGACCCGTATTCGTCGCTGAACCCGCGCCGCACGGTGGCCGACATCGTGGGCGTGCCGCTGGCGCTGCACCAGGTCGGCACGGCTGCCGAGCAGCGCCAACGTGTGCGCGACATGCTCGACATGGTCGGCATGCCAGAACGCACCCACGCGCAATACCCGAACCAGCTTTCGGGCGGGCAGCGCCAGCGCGTGGCGATTGCGCGCGCGCTGGTGCTGCGGCCCGAGATCCTGGTCTGCGACGAACCCACTTCCGCGCTCGACGTGTCGGTGCAGGCGCAGATCCTGAACCTGCTGCTCGACCTGAAGGCCGAGTTCGGCCTGACCTACCTGTTCATCAGCCACGACCTCGGCGTGGTCGAACACCTGGTCGACCGCGTGGCCGTGATGCACCAGGGCGCCATCGTCGAGCTGGGCACGCGCGAACAGGTCTTCGCCCGGCCGCAGCACGGCTACACCCGCATGCTGCTGGCCTCGGCGCTCACGCCCGAGCCGGGCCTGGGCCTGCCGGACATCGAACAAGCCGGCGAACGCGACGTTGCCGTTGCCTGAGTTTCCCCTTCCAGAACCATTCCAAGGAACCACCATGAGCCGCCACCAAGCCATTGAAAACACGCTGGCCTTCTTCGACGACGGGCGCTTCAAGGAGACGCTGGCCCGGCGCGTCGCCTTTCGTACCGAAAGCCAGGACGCGGCCAGCGGCCCGATCCTGCATGCCTACCTCGACGACGAGATCGTGCCCCAGCTCGAAGCGCTAGGCTTCAGCTGCCGCGTGGTCGAGAACCCGGAAGCCGGCAAGAGCCCGTTCCTGCTGGCCGAGCGCATCGAGCCGGGCGCTGCGTTCACGCTCCTGACCTACGGCCACGGCGACGTGGTGCGCGGCTACGACGCCCAGTGGCGCGCCGGCCTGAACCCCTGGGACATCGTGGTCGAAGGCAACCGCTGGTATGGCCGCGGCACGGCCGACAACAAGGGCCAACACACCATCAACCTCACCGCGCTGGAACAGGTGCTGGCCGTGCGCCAGGGGCGGCTCGGCTACAACGTGAAGATCATCCTGGAGATGGGCGAGGAAGCCGGCTCGCCGGGCCTGAACGAAGTTTGCGCGCTGCACAGCGAGCTGCTGGCCGCCGACCTGTTCATCGCCTCCGACGGACCGCGCGTCTCGGCCTCGCGCGCCACCATGTTCCTGGGCTCGCGCGGCGTCTTCAACTTCGACCTGCACCTGAAGCTGCGCGACGGCGGCCACCACTCGGGCAACTGGGGCGGCCTGCTGCGCAACCCCGGCATCCGCCTGGCCCACGCCATCGCCAGCCTGGTCGACGCCAAGGGCAAGATCCTCGTGCCCGGCCTGCGGCCCACCGAGCTGCCGGCCAGCGTGCGTGTGGCGCTCAGGGACATCGCCATCGGCGGCGACGTGAACGACCCCGAGATCGACGCCGACTGGGGCGAGCCCGGCCTGTCGTCGGCCGAACGCGTGATCGGCTGGAACAGCCTCGAAGTGCTGGCCTTCACCACCGGCAACCCGGCCATGCCGGTGCACGCCATTCCGGCCGAAGCCCGTGCGCACTGCCACATGCGCTACGTGGTCGGCAGCGACGCGACGCAGTTCATGCGCCACATCCGCGCCCACCTGGATGCGCATGGTTTCGACGACGTGGAGCTGCGTGGCACCGACGTGCACATGGCCGCCACCCGGCTCGACCCGGACGACGCCTGGGTGCGCTGGGGCCTGGCCTCGATCGAGCGCAGCACCGGCAAGCCGCCGGCGCTGCTGCCCAACCTCGGCGGCTCGCTGCCGAACGACGTGTTCTCCGAAACCCTGAGCCTGCCCACGCTGTGGGTGCCGCATTCCTATCCGGCGTGTTCGCAGCACGCGCCCAACGAACACATCCTGGCCGACGTGACCCGCGAGTCGCTGCAGATCATGGCCGGCCTGTTCTGGGACCTGGCCGAAGAAGGCCCGGCCGTTTTCAAGGCGCGCCAGGGCGGCAAGGCAGCCCACGCAGCGCCGCAAGCCGAGGTGGTGCAGTGAGCCAAGCCGCGCCGCTGCAGAACGCGGCCATCGGCTGGCTGGCCGAACAACGCGGCGCCATGCAGGCCGCGCTGGCGCAGCTGGTCGACATCGATTCCAACAGCCATGACAAGGCCGGCACCGACCGCGTGGCCCAGGCCATGCAGGCCTGGCTGCGGGCCGACGGCATTGAAGCCACCCATCATGGCGAGCTGGCCGATGGCGACGTGTTGCTGGCGCGCCTGCCAGGCGCCCAGCCGACGCAGGCGCCGGTGGTGCTGATGGGCCACCGCGACACCGTGTTCCCCACCGGCAGCGTGGCCCAGCGGCCCTGGCGCGTGGACGTGGACACCGGCGATCGCGGTTATGGCCCCGGCGTTTCCGACATGAAGTCCGGCCTGGTGCTGCAGTGTTTCGTGCTGATGGCGCTGCGCCGTGCGGCGCCGCTGCCGTTCCCGGTGCTGGGCCTGTTCACCGCCGACGAGGAGATCGGTTCGCACCGCGGCCGCGTCGCCATCGAGGCGCATGCGCGAGGCGCCCGGGCCGCGTTCAACGCCGAGCCGGGCCGCGTCAGCGGCAACCTGGTGACCGAGCGCAAGGGCGGCGCCAACTTCCTGATCGAAGTCAGCGGCCGCGCGGCCCATGCCGGCATGAACCACGCCGATGGGGCCAGCGCCATCGAAACCCTGGCGCGCAAGATCCAGGCGCTGCATGCGCTGACCGACTACACGGCCGGCATCACCACCAACGTCGGCCTGGTCGGCGGCGGCATGTCGAGCAACACCGTGGCGCCGGCGGCCGAAGCCAAACTCGATGTGCGCTTCTGCACGCTGGCGCAGCGCAACCTGCTGTTTGCCCGCATCCGCGAAATCGTGGCCCGGCCCGAGGTGCCCGGCACGCTGGCCACCGTCACCCAGACCTCCGAGTTCCTGCCGCTCGAGCCGAAGTGGAGCGCCGATCTGCTGGTGCGTTACCAGGCCAGCGCCACGGCGCTCGGATTCGCGGTGCAGGGCGAATTCACCGGCGGCTGCTCGGATGCGGGCTTCACCGCGTCGCTGGGCATTCCCACCTTGTGCGGCGTGGGGCCGGTGGGCGCCAAGGCCCACACCGAGGCCGAATACTGCTGCCTCGACACCCTGGTGCCGCGCGCCCAGGCTCTGGCGGCGACCATCATCGGGCTGGCCGCGCAAGCCTGAACCCCGGCGGTCGAAGGGCCGGCCACGCGGCGTTAAGATCATCGACCGCGGACCGCCCGGTCCGCGGCATCTTTAAATCAGAGGCTGAAGACTTATGTGCGGCGCCGAACTCCATTCCCTTCCCGAAGGCGTGCAACGCGTGGTCGCGGCGCTGCAGGCCGCGGGCCACCCGCACACACCGGTGATGCTCGAAGACGCGGTGCGCACCGCGCAGCAGGCCGCCGATGCGCTGGGCATCGAGGTCGGCCAGGTGGCCAAGAGCATCATCTTCCGCCGCATCCTGGACAACGCGGCCGTGCTGGTCATCACCTCGGGCGACCGCCGTGTCGACGAGAAGAAGGTGGCCGCGCTGGTTGGCCCGCTGGGCCGGGCCAACCCCGACTTCGTGAAGGAGAAGACCGGCTTCACCATCGGCGGCGTGGCCCCGGTGGGCCACCTTGAAATGCCGGTCACGGTGATCGACCGCGAGCTGTTTCGTTTCACCGCGATCTGGGCCGCCGCCGGCCACCCGCACAGCGTGTTCGAACTGCGGCCGCAAGACCTGGAAGCGCTCACGCTCGCGCCCATCGCCGACGTGGTGGAAACGCCCGCCGCGGCGGCCTGAGCGTGGTGCCGCCATGACATCGCCATGACGCCGCGGGAGTTGCTGGTCCAGCGCGCGCACACGGCGAGGTCATCGCTGGCCGACATCGTCTCGCCCTGCGTCTCCGTGTGCCGCATGAGCCCGGCCACGTCGCTGTGCGAAGGCTGCTTTCGCACCCTCACCGAGATCGCCGACTGGAGCCGCCTGGACGATGCGGGCAAGTCGGTCGTCTGGCGGCGCATCGAACAACGCTGCGGCAACGTCGACCCTGTCGTCGGCCATGCCGTTGACCCATGAACCACAGGGCAGTCCGATGAAGCAGATCACGTTCTATCTCGATTTCGTTTCTCCGTACGCCTACCTGGCGTTCGAGCGCCTGCCGCAAGAGCTGGCCGGCCTGAGCTACAGCGTGACCTACCAGCCGGTATTGCTGGGAGCGCTGCTGCAGCACCACGGCAATCTTGCCCCGGCCGACGTCGCCGCCAAACGCGCCTGGCTGTACCGCCATGTCAGCTGGCTCGGACAACAGCAGGGCCTGGACTTCAGCATGCCGCTGGTGCACCCGTTCAACCCCTTGCCCCTGCTGCGCCTGGCGCTGGCCTGCGAGGCCGCGGGCCAGCCCAACCGCCATGTCTGCGGCCAGATCTTCCGCCATGTGTGGCAGGGCGGTGCGGACGCGGCCGACCCGGCGCGGCTGGCCAGCCTGCAGGCCGCGCTGGCGCCCCCGCGCGCACCAGACGACGCCGACGTCAAGCAGCAGTTGCGCAGCGTGACCGACGCCGCGGCCCGGCTCGGCGTGTTCGGCGTGCCGGCCTTCGTGGTGGACGGCAAGCTGTTCTGGGGGCTGGACGCACTGCCCATGCTGCGCGCCTGCCTGGCCGGCGATGCCTGGTTCGACGGACCGCAGTGGGACCAGGCTTTACCCCTGCCACGCGTGTGACGAAGGGCAGGGCGGACCGATCGGTGCAACGCCCGGCAACTATGCTTAGTCGGGAATCTTCTAAGCCCGCGCGTCACCAGGCACTAAGGTAGCGGCTTTGCGCCGAACCCGGCGCCCACTCTGCCGCACGCCGCCATGGACCGCCACCCTTCCCATCTGCAATCGCCCCTGACACCCACCACCCCTGTCTCCGCCAGCACGGTGCGCGAATGGCTCAACGACGGGGCCGAGATCGCGCTGCTCGACGTGCGCGAAGCCGGCCAGTTCGGTGAAGGCCACCCGTTCTTCGCCATACCGCTGCCCTACAGCCGGCTCGAGCTCGACGTGCCGCACCTCGTGCCACGCACGGCCACGCGTACCGTGCTGGTCGATGCGGGCGACGGCGTGGCCGAACGCGCGGCCCGGCGGCTTGCGGCCCTGGGCTACAGCCAGGTCTTCGTGCTGGCCGGCGGTGCGCCGGGCTGGGCCGAAGCGGGTCATGTGCTGTTCAAGGGAGTGAACCTGCCATCGAAGACGTTTGGCGAACTGGTCGAGCATGCCTATGCCACGCCGCATATCTCGGCGCGGGACCTGCATGCGCGCCAGCAGGCCGGCACGCCCCTGGTGCTGCTCGACGGCCGCACCTTCGAGGAACACCGCAAGATGGCGATCCCCGGCGCGGTGTCGGTGCCCAACGGCGAGCTGGCATTGCGCTGGCGCCAGCTGGTGCCCGACGCCAGCACCGAAATCGTGATCCACTGCGCCGGCCGCACGCGCAGCATCATCGGCGCGCAGATACTGCGCAGCCTGGGCATTCCCAACCCGGTGGTCGCGCTGGAAAACGGCACGCAGGGCTGGGCCCTCGACGGCCTGCAGCTGGAACATGGCAGCACGCGGCAGGACAACCGCCCCGTGGCGTCAACCGCCGCTGACCAGGCGGACGCCGCGCGTGTGGCGGCCGAGGCCGGCGTCCGCAATCTCGGCGCCGCCGAGGCGCAGGCCTGGCTCGACGACAGCGCGCGCACCACCTATGTACTCGACGTGCGCAGCGCCGAAGAGTTCGCCGCCGGCAGCCTCGCCGGCGCGCGCCATGCGCCCGGTGGGCAGCTGCTGCAGGCCACCGACCAGAGCATCGGCGTGCGCAACAGCCGCGTGCTGCTGCTCGACGCCGAGGCCGTGCGCGCCCCCGTGGTGGCCGCCTGGCTGGCGCGGCTGGGCTTCGAGACGGCTGTGGTCGTCGGCGGTTTGCACGCGGCCCTGCGTGTGCCGGCGCCACTCGCCGCGGCCTTGCCCGCTGTGCCCGCGGTGCCCGAGGTCAACCGCGACGCCTTGCCCGCCTGGGTGGCGCGCGAGGCACCGCTGCTGCTCGACCTGCAGCCTTCCACCGCCTACCGGCGTGGCCATGCCCAAGGCGCCGCATGGTCGGTGCGGCCGCACCTGGTGGCCGACGCCGCCGCCGCTGGCCCCGCGACGCGGCCCGTGCTGCTGATCGCCCCCAACGCCGGTGTGGCCCGCATCGCCGCCGCCGATCTGTTCGAAGCCGGCTGGCGCGACGTGCGCTGGGCCACGCTCGACCAGTGGACCGCGGCCGGCCTGCCCACGGTGGCCACCCCGGCGCTGCCGGCGGACGCCGAGGCCATCGACTACCTGTTCTTCGTGCACGACCGGCACGACGGCAACCTCGACGCGGCGCGGCGTTATCTGGAATGGGAAACGGGCCTGATCGCGCAGTGCAGCCCGGACGAACTGGCGGTGTTCAGGTTGCCCGCCGCGGCGCCGGCCCACTAGCAGGCGCGCGTGGGCCCGGCGTGGCGCCGGCCATGCGAAACTTGCCGGACGATGCCCAAGATCCAACTTTCCCCCAGTGCGGCCACGCTGCCGCAAGCCTGGCGTTCCATCACCGTGGGCCAGGCCGGCGGCGCCAATTTCAAGCTGCTGCGCATGGATGCCGCCACCTACCCGGACGAATGCCACGACTTCGACGAAGCGCTGCTGGTCGTCGACGGGCAGATGAATCTGCAGATCCACGGCGAGGTGATCGAAGTCCGTGCGGGCGAGGTCTTCATCGTGCCCGCGGGCACGCCGCACGCGGTGGCGGCAGGCAGCCACGGCAGCCTGGTGGTCATCGACCAGTAAGGTCCAGCAAGAGCGAGGCCGGCTTGCGACGCAGGCCGGAGGCTTCTACAGTGGGGCCACAGGAGCGCCCACCATGCCCATCGAACTCGACCACACCATCGTCCCGTCGCACCGGGCCGTGGCCTCGGCGCAGCAACTGGCGGATCTGCTGGGCGTGCCCTGGTCGGCCACCAGCCTCGGGCCTTTCTCGCCGGTGTTCCTCAACAGCGGCACCACGCTCGATTTCATCCAGACCGACGAGCCGTATCCGGTCTACCACTTCTGCTTTCGTGTGAGCGATGCCGAGTTCGACGCCATCCTGGCGCGCATCGCCGCCGCCGGCATCGCCTACCGCAGCACCGTGCACGGGCCGCAGGACGGCACGATCAACACCGGCTACGGCGGCCGCATGGTGTACTGGAACGAGCCCGACGGGCACCAGTGGGAAATGCTGACCGTCAGCTACGCGCGCCAGCCTTGACCGGCGCCGCGCCGCATATCGATATCTGGAAAACTTCGTTGTCGCGCCGCGCGCCTGCGTCAAAGATCGAGGCTTCTGTCTTCGACCCACGGGCTCCTATTTCATGCGGCACATCACTTCCAAGGTCTCTCTTTCCAAACGTTTCGCATCGACGGCTGGCGTGTCGCTGCTGGCCCTGTCCGCGGGCCTGGCCCATGCCGACGCCACGCTCGACAAGATCAAGCAGCGCGGCAAGGTCAGCATCGGCGTGATGGTCAACGGCGGGCCCTTCGGCTCGATCGACCCGGCCACGCAGCAGCTCATCGGCTGGAACCCCGAACTCGCGCGCGCACTGGCCAAGGGCCTGGGGGTCGAGGTCGATCTGGTGCAGGTGCAGACCCCGTCGCGCGTGCAGTTCCTGCAGGGCGGCAAGGTCGATCTGCTGATCGCCTCGATGGAGCTGAACCCCGACCGCGCCGAGATCCTCGGTTATGCGCCCACGCCGTTCTACCGCGTCGGCGGCACGGCGGCGGTGCTCAAGACCAGCGGCATCACCAAGTGGGAGGACCTGCGCGGCAAACCGGTGTGTGTGTCGCAGGGCAGCAGCTTCGCCAAGCCGCTGGCCAACGACTACGGTGCCGTGGTGCACGGCTACAAGTCATCGTCCGATTCACTGCTGGCGCTGCGTGGCGGCAACTGCGTGGCCGCCGTGCACGACGCGACGCTGATCCACCCGACGCTGCGCGGCAACGCCGAATGGGCGGCCTATGCGGCTCCCATCACCACCGAGCTGCTGGCCGCGCCGTCCGTGGTGTGGACCCGCAAGGGCGAGCAGGACACGATCGCCGCCGTCGACCGGGTGATCCAGGAATGGCACCGCAGCGGCTGGCTGATCGCCACCGAAAAGCGCATCGGCATCGAGCCGCCGCAGCCCTTGCTGCCCGAGCTGCAGGCCAGGTTCAAGGCCGCTCTTTAAACCATCCTCGCATTCATTTTTGATGCCCGCCGCCGCGCGGGCGGGAAAGCCTTTGCCATGCAATTCAAGACCCTCGTCCGGACCGCTTTGTCCGTCGCCCTGCTGGCCGGTATCGGCGCCGCCCATGCCGATGCCACGCTCGACAAGATCAAGCAGCGCGGCAAGTTGTCGGTCGGTGTCGACGGCCCCGAGCCGCCGTTCGGCCTGCTCGACACGGCCACCGGCAAGGTCGGCGGCTTCCAGACCGACCTGGCCCGCGACCTCGCCAGGCGGCTCGGCGTCGAGCTCGAAGTCGTCACCGTCAGCGCCTCGACCCGCGTGCAGTTTCTGCAGGCCGGCAAGGTCGACCTGCTGATCGCCAACATCCAGTGGACGCAGGAGCGCAGCGAGATCTTGAGCTTTGCGCCCACCCCCTACAACCTGGTCGGCGGCGCCGCCATCGTGGCAAAAAACAGCGGCATCACCAAGTGGGAAGACCTGCGCGGCAAGGTGGCCTGCGTCTCGCAAGGCAGCAACTTCGCACGTCCACTGCAGGAGACTTATGGCGCGGTGGTGAAGGGGCTGAAGGGCATTCCCGAATCGCTGCTGGCGCTGAAAGGCGGCACCTGCGCCGCGTCGGTGCACATCCAGCCGGCCATGGTGCAGACCCTGAACGGCGCGAGTGCGGCCGAGTGGAAGGACTTCCGTCTGGCCACCGACGACCAGCTGATCCCGTCGCCCACCGTGATCTGGACGCGCCGCAACGAGGCCGACACCCAGGCCACCGTCGACAGGGCCATCCAGGACTGGCACAAGAACGGCACGCTGGTGGCGCTGGCCGGCAAATACGGCGTGCCGGACAGCTATTTCAAGTCGGCCAACGCCAAGGCGCAGCAAAGCCGGTACGACCGCGCGCCGTTTGAATCGGACGCCAAATGAAGTTGCGCAGCACCGTGGTGGCCACACTGGTCCTGGCCTGCGTTGCCAGCGCCGCGCACGCCGACGCCACCCTCGACAAGATCCGGCAGCGCGGCAAGCTGGTTGTCGGTGTGATCCTGTCGGGCCCGCCGTTCGGCACCATCGACCCGGCCACGCAGAAGCACATCGGCTACAACGTCGAGCTGTCCGAAGGCGTGGCCAAGGCGCTGGGCGTGGGCCTGGAGACGGTGCAGGTCCAGCCGTCGAACCGCGTGCAGTTCCTGCAGCAGGGCAAGGTCGACACCCTCATCGCCAACATGCAGTGGACGCAGGAACGCAGCGAGATCCTGAGCTTCGTGCCGACGCCGTTCGAAGAGGTCGGCGGCGCGGCCATCGGCAAGAAGGGCAGCGGCATCACCAAATGGGAAGACGTGCGCGGCAAGCCGGTGTGTGTGTCGCAGGGCAGCAATTTCACCAAGCCGCTGGCCGACGTCTACGGCGCACAGATCAAGGCCTTCCGCGGCCAGCCCGAGGCCTTGCTGGCCTTGCGCGGCGGCAACTGCGTGGTGTCGGTGCACGTGAGCCCCACGTTGCGCGAACTGGTGGCCGGGAACACCGACTGGAAGGACTACGAGATCGCCACGAAGCAGGACCTGATCCCGTCGCCCTCGGTGATCTGGGTGCGCCAGGGCGAGGCCGACACCCTGGCCACGCTCGACAGAATCGTGCAGAAGTGGCACGCCACCGGCTGGCTGATCGAGGTCGAGAAAAAGAACGGCATGACGCCAACGCCGCTGCTGTACCAGTTGCATGAGAAGTTCAAGAACGGCGGGGTGTGAGCCGATGACCACCCTGCTTGATTCACTTCGCGAGTCCATCGGCCAGGCCCACGTGCTCACCGGCGACGCCGCCGCGCCCTTCCTCACCGACCAGCATGGCCGCATCACCGGCCGCGCGCTGGCCGTGGTGCGCCCGGCCAACACCGAAGCGGTGGCCCAGGTCGTGCGGCTGTGCCGCGCGCACAAGACGCCGCTCGTCCCCCAGGGCGGCAACACCGGGCTGATGGGCGGGGCCACGCCCGACGCCAGCGGCGACGCGGTGCTGCTGTCGCTCGGCCGGCTCAACACCATCCGCGCCATCGACACCGACAACGACACCATCACCGTGGAGGCCGGCGCCGTGCTGGCCAACGTGCAGCAGGCGGCGCTGGACGCGGGCCGGCTGTTCCCGCTGAGCCTGGGCTCGGAAGGCAGCTGCACCATCGGCGGCAACCTGGGCACCAATGCCGGCGGCACGCAGGTGCTGCGCTACGGCAATACCCGCGAGCTCACGCTGGGCCTGGAAGTGGTCACCGCCGAGGGCGAGATCTGGCATGGCCTGCGCGGGCTGCGCAAGGACAACACCGGCTACGCGCTGCGCGACATCTACATCGGCAGCGAAGGCACGCTGGGCATCATCACCGCGGCCACGCTCAAGCTGTATCCCTTGCCGGCGGCGCAGCACACGGCACTGCTGGCGTTCCCGTGCATCGGCGATGCGGTGGCGTTTCTGTCGCAGGCGCGGGCCGGGTTCGGCGCGGGGCTGACGGCTTTCGAATTGTTGTCGGACACGGTGCTGAAGCTGATCGCGCAACACCTGCCCGAGCAGAAGATCCCGCTCGAATCGTTGACACCGCCCTGGTATGCGTTGATCGAGCTGTCCGACACCGAGGGCGAAGCCCATGCGCGCGAACGCTTCGAGGCGGTGGTCGGCAAGGCCTTCGAGGACGGCCTGGTGCTGGACGCGACCATCGCCGAAAGCCTGCAGCAAAGCCAGGGCCTGTGGCGGCTGCGCCATGAGGCGCTGGGCGAGGCGCAGCGGCGCGACGGGCGCAACGTCAAACACGACGTCTCGGTGCCGATCTCGCGCATCCCCGATTTCCTGCGTGCCACCGCGGCCGCGTTGCAGGCGCGCTTCCCCGGCGTGCGGCCGGTGGCTTTCGGCCACCTGGGCGACGGCAACCTGCACTACAACGTGTCGCATGCGCCGGGCTCGTCGACGGCCGCCTTGTTCGACCACGAGGACGCGATCCACGAGGTGGTGCACGACAGCGTGCACGCCCACGGCGGATCGATCAGCGCCGAACACGGCATCGGCCAGACCAAGCGCGATGTGCTGCCGCGCTACAAAAGCGCCGTCGAACTCGACCTGATGCGCCGCGTCAAGCAGGCGCTCGACCCGTTGGGCCTGCTCAACCCCGGCAAAGTCCTCACCGCCTGACTTATTCGAAAGAGAATCGCATGACCTCCACCCAGTTTCCCCTTTCCCAACGCGTGCGACGCGTCAAGCTCTCGGCCAATGCCGCCGCCAGCGCACGCGCCTCGGCCCTCATCGCCCAGGGCCGCGACGTGCTGGTGCTCACCGCCGGCGAGCCCGATTTCGATACGCCGCAGCCCATCAAGCAGGCCGCCATCGCGGCGCTGGCCCGTGGCGAAACCAAGTACACACCGACCGCCGGCACGCCCGAGCTGCGCCGCGCCATCAGCGCCAAGTACCGCCGCGAAAACACGCTCGACGTCCCGCCGGCACAGATCGTCGTCTCGAACGGCGCCAAGCAGGTGATCTTCAACGCACTGGCCGCCACGCTCGATGTCGGCGACGAAGTCGTGTTGCCCGCACCGTACTGGCCGTCGTTCCCCGACATCGTTTCGGTCAACGACGGCACGCCGGTCATCGTGCCGGTCGACGAACGCACCGCCTTCAAGCTGACACCGCCGGTGCTCGAAGCCGCCATCACACCGCGGACCCGTTGGCTGATCCTCAACTCGCCCGGCAACCCGAGCGGCGCCGTCTACACCGCGGCCGAACTCGCCGCGCTGGCCGAGGTGCTGCGCCGCCACCCGCGCGTGCTGGTGCTGTGGGACGAGATCTACGAACACATCTGGTTCACGGCCGAAGCCCCCGTGCACCTGCTGCACGTGGCGCCCGAACTGCGCGAGCGCACGCTGCTGGTCAACGGCGCCTCCAAGACCTACGCCATGACCGGCTGGCGCATCGGCTGGGGCGCGGGCCCCAAGGCGCTCATCGACGCCATGGTGGTGATCCAGTCGCAGGCTTCGAGCGGCCCGAATTCAATCGGCCAGGCGGCCGTGGCGGCGGCGTTGGTGGCGGCCGACCAGAGCTTTGTGAGCGAGTCACGGGCGGTCTATGCGCAGCGCGCGGCCTTCGTCACGGCGGCCATCAACGCGGTTCCCGGCCTGGCGCTGCTGGCGCCCGAAGGCGCGTTTTTTGCGTACGTCCACTGCGGCGCGCTGATCGGCCGCACGCGGCCCGATGGCCGGGTGATCGCGTCCGACAGCGACGTGGTCGACTGGCTGCTCGATGCCGAAGGCGTGGCCGTGGTGGACGGGGCGGCCTATGGCCTGGCGCCGTATTTCCGCATCTCGATCGCGGCCAGCGATGCGGTGCTGAAGGACGCGGTGCAGCGCATTGCGCGGGCCGTCGGCGCGTTGAAGACGGTTAAATCGGCGGAGGCCTTGACGGCATGAGCGATGGGGTCCTGCCCGGCATCGTGGCGGCGCTGAAGCCGCTCGGGCTCAACTACGCCTTCGTGTTGGACGCGGGCGAACGCGCGGCCTTCGTGCGGGGCCTGGGCGTCACGCTCGAGCTGTGCCTGATGACCATCCCGGGCAGCCTGCTGGCCGGCGTGGCCATCGCCTCTGCGCTGACCTCGGGCCGGCCCTGGCTGGCGCAGCCGGCGCGCGCTTTCGTCGAGGTGACGCGCAACACGCCGACGCTGGTGCAGCTGTACTGTGCCTTCCTCGTGCTCAACATGCTGATCACGCAGCAGCTGCGGCCCCTGGGCGGCGCCAACCCCCTCACGCCCTTCGTGTGGGTGGTGATCGTGGTGTCGTTGCACAAGGGCGTCTTCCACGCCGAGGCCTTGCGCGCCGGCATCGAGGCCGTGCCGCGCATCACGCTGGAGGCGGCGCGTTCTCTGGGTTTCTCGCAGCGGCAACTGCTGGCGCGGGTCGAGCTGCCGCTGGCCGTGCGCTTCGCCTTGCCCTCGCTGGTCAACAACCTGATCGACCTGGTGAAGATGACCGCCGTGGCCTCGGCCATCGCCGTGGGCGACGTGACCTACGAGTCGATCATGATCTGGACGCAGCGCGACAACGTGCTCGAACTGCTGTTGTTGATCCTGCTGTATTTCGGCCTGTTGACCTGGCTCGTGAGCCGGGCCGGGCGCTGGCTCGAAGCCCGCTGGAGGATGCCCGGTTATGGCCAATGAACTTTCAATCGGCGCCGGCGCGCCCACGCCCCTGGACGCCAGTGGCATCGGCCCGTGGCGCAGTCCCTGGGTGGTGACGGCGCTGGCCGTGGCCGCCGTGGTCGCGTTCTGGACGGCCACCGGCAGCACGCCGGCCGTCATCACCCACTTGTGGAAATGGCTGCCGGTGCTGTTGCGCGGCCTGCTGGTCAACATCGAGATCAGCGTGCTGGCGATGGCCATCGGCACGGTCGCCGGCTTGGTGGTGGGCGCGCTGTCGCTCTCGCCGTCCAGCGCGCTGCGCACCGCCACGCGCTGGTACGTGCAGGCTTTTCGCAATGCGCCGGTGCTGGTGTTGATCTACTTCACCACCTATGTGTTTCCGTTCGAGCTGCACCTGGTGTCGTACACCTTCCCGTTTCCCGACTGGATCAAGGTGGTGCTCGGCCTGGCCTTGCCGGCCAGTGCCAACGTGGCCGAGATCTTCCGCGGCGCGATCCAGTCGATCCCCAGCGCGCAGTGGGAAGCCGCGCAGTCGCTGGCCTTTCGCCGGCGCGAGATCTTCCGGCTGATCGTGCTGCCGCAATGTGTGCGGCGCATGTTGCCACCGTGGATGAACCTGTACGCCAGCATCACCATGAGCACCTCGCTGGCTTCGCTGGTGGGCGTGCACGACGTGGTCGACACCGCGCAGATCGCCAGCAACACCGTGGCCCGCACCGACTTCACCATCCTCGTGTACTTCACGCTGCTGACCTTGTTCTTTGCCTACTGCTACCCGATCGCCCGCGCCACCCGCGCACTGGAACGCCGCCATGAACGCCACTGAAGCCTTTCTCTCTCCGCAGGCCGCCAAGACCGACGCGCCGCTTGTCTCGTTGCGCGACGTGCACCTCTCCTTCGGCGCCAACCAGGTGCTGAAAGGCATCGACGTCGAAGTGCGCCGCGGCCAGGCCGTGTCGATCATCGGGCCGTCGGGCTCGGGCAAGTCGACCGTGCTGCGTTGCATCACCGGCCTGCTGCGACCCCAGCGTGGCAGCATCCGTGTGGGTGACACCCAGGTCGATGCGCTGCGCACCGAGGCCGAGCTGATCGCGCTGCGCAAACGCGTGGGTTTCGTGTTCCAGCAGTACAACCTGTTCCCGCATCTCACCGTGCTGGAAAACCTGGTCATCGCGCCGACCCGCGTGGCCGGCCGCGACCGTGCCGCTGCCGAGCGCGAAGCCCGTGCGCTGCTGGACAAGGTGCGGCTGTCGCACAAGGAAAAGGCCTATCCCGGTGAACTGTCGGGCGGGCAGCAGCAGCGTGTGGCGATCGCCCGCGCGCTGGCCATGCAGCCCGAGCTGATGCTGTTCGACGAGGTCACCTCCGCACTCGACCCCGAGACCGTGGGCGAGGTGCTCACCGTGATCCGCGACCTGGTCAACGACGGCCTGACCTGCGTGCTCGTCACCCACGAAATGCGCTTCGCCGAAGAGATCAGCGACGAGGTCTACTTCACCGAAGCCGGCCTGATCGTCGAGCACGGCCCGGCCGCGCGCATCTTCGGCGACCCGGCCAGCGAGCGCACCCGCGCCTTCCTGCACCGCGCGCTGGGCGAAGGCGCGCGCAACCGGCCATCACCCGTGCTGCTGCCCGACGCGCCGGTGCGGTTCGACAGCCTGCGCTTCGCGCTCTGACCCTGTTGCCAGCCAACACCCCGACCACCCCACCCTGAAGGAGCCTCGCCATGGCCAACATCTCCACCACCCCCACCAGCCCCGCCATCGCCCGGCAGCGCCAGTCGGCCATCGACCAGACGCTGGAAGACATCCGCCAGATCGTCGGCCAGCACCCGCTGGACCGCGCCACGCTGGCCGTGGTCACCACGCGCCTGGAGCGCCTGGCCGCGCAGAAGCAACTGTTCACCCGCGCCGAGTTCCCGCCCCCCGCGGCCGGCCTGGGTGTGGGCGCGTCGACGCGGTACCGGCTGAACCCGGAAGACGCGGACGACGACATCGCGCTCTACCTGAATTCGATCAACCCCGGCAAGACCACCATCCCGCACAACCACACCACCTGGGCAGTGATCGTGGCGGTGGAAGGCCAGGAGGACAACCGCGTCTACCGCCGCACCGACGACGGCGGCAATGCCGAACACGCGCAGCTGGCCCTGGTGCGTGAGCTCACCGTGCAGCCCGGCACGTCGATCAACTTCCTGCCCGACGACATCCACAGCATCCACGTGGTGGGCAACGCGCCCACGCTGCACTTCCACCTGTATGGTCAACCGCTGGAGACTTTGTCGGGCCGCATCGGCGTGGAGCCGGACACCGGCAAGGTGGTGAACTACAACGCGACGCAGTTCGTGCCCAGCGAGGTGGCGGCATGAGTGGCAAGACAGCAGGCGCCGCCACCCGCCTCCTGCATGCCGGCGCGCCCGCCTTGCGCGACGGCTCCGGCCCGGTCAACGTGCCCGTGGTGCGCACCAGCACCGTGCGCTTCGAAAACACCGCCGCCCATGCCGACTACCACCACCGCCGCGCGGCCGGTGAACGCATCGCCTCCTACGGCCGCCACGGCCTGGACACCCACCGTGCGCTCGAAGACGCGGTGACCGATCTGGAAGGCGGCCACCGCGCCTTCCTCGCGCCCTCGGGCCTGGCCGCGATCTCGCTGGTGCTGTTGGCGCTGCTGTCGCCCGGCGACCACGCGCTGGTGGCCGACAGCGTGTATTCGCCCGTGCGCCGCGTCGACCAGACCCTGCTGCAGCGCCTGGGCATCACGCTCGAATATTTTTCACCGGGTGATGACAACCTGGCCGGGCTGATCCGCCCGAACACCAGGCTGCTGTACCTCGAGTCGCCGAGTTCGCTGCTGTACGAAGTGCTCGACCTGCCCAAGCTCGCCGCCATCGCCCGTGCGCGCGGCGTGACCGTGGTGGCCGACAACACCTGGAGCGGCGGCTGGTTCTACAAGCCGCTGGCGCTCGGCGCCCACATCTCGGTGCAGGCCGCCACCAAATACATCGCCGGGCATTCCGACGTGATGCAGGGCGTGGTGGTGGTCGACAGCCCGGCGCTGGCCGCGAACATTGCCACGGCGCACGAAGCGTTGGGTTTGGCCATCGGCGCCGACGATGCCTACCTCGCCTTGCGCGGCCTGCGGACCTTGCCCGTGCGGCTGGCCCAGCACCAGCGCCATGCGACCCAGGTGGCGCAGTACCTGGCCCAGCATCCGCAGGTGGCCCGCGTGTTCTATCCGGCGCTGGCCAGCGACCCGGGGCATGCCTTGTGGCGGCGCGATTTCAGCGGGGCCAGCGGGTTGGTGTCGTTCGAGTTCCGCAATGCGGATGTGGCGGAGGCGAATGCGTTCGTCGATGCGCTGGCGTATTTCGGAATCGGGGCTTCGTGGGGCGGGTATGAGAGCCTGGCGCTGGTGGCTCAGCCTGAGCGGTTGCGGGAGCACAGCTACTGGACGGGAGAGCGGCCTGTGGTTCGGCTGCATGTGGGGTTGGAGGACCCGGTGGATCTCATGGCGGATTTGGGGCAGGCGTTTGGGCGGGTGGGGGCGGTGGCGCCGGCTCGGCTGTTTGAGGCTGCGGTGGGGGTTTGAGGTTGTCCAAGGGCCTGGTTCGGTTGTCAAGGGGACGGATGCCGGACGCGTCGCTGCGCTGGCTAGCGTCGGTATTGCTCCCTCTCCCGCGTGCGGGAGAGGGCTGGGGTGAGGGTGGTGGTTCACGTCCCTGCGCGTCACGCCGACCCTCACCCTGACCCTCTCCCGCACGCAGGAGAGGGGACAAGTCAACGGGCGCAGACACGGCAGCCAGCGCAGCGACGCGTCCGGTATCCTGACCCCCGCAGAATAAGAGCACCGCAGGGTATCCGCAGCGCCAGCGGAGGATCGCAGACAGCGGGGGCGGCATCGATGGGGCACGTTTCTTGTGCGCACAAAAAAATTAGTTCTCCTGCCTGGCGAGTCCGGCCAGCGGCATCAACAGACGTTGACAAATCAGCCGGCCTTGACGAACGCAGCAGACCTTCGACAGGCTCAGGGCGATCGGGTGCAGGGAAGAAACGGGGCAAAGGGCCGCAAGGGCCGAAAGGGGCAAAGAGCGCTTCGACAGGCTCAGCCCGCCTGCCCACACATGCTTGTCCCCATTCGATGACGCCTTCCGCATCACGACAAATCCGTAGATTTCGTCCGATACATCGACTCGTCACTGCGATGCAACACCGTCTCCGCCGTATCGTCCGCCCGCACCTGGCTGGCCCCGATGCTCACCGACACGCGCAGCCCCGGCGCAATCGACTCCCAGTCGAAGTCGGCCACCGCCGCCCGGATCCGGTCGCAGATGTGCGCGGCCTGCGGCTCGGAGGTGTTGTCGAGCAGCACCACGAACTCGTCGCCGGCCCACCGCGCCGGGAGGTCGTTCTGGCGCATTTCCGCCGACATGATGGCGGCCACTGTTTTGAGGACGCGATCGCCCACGCTGTGGGTAAAGCGGTCGTTCACCGTCTTGAACCGGTCGACGTCGACCATGGCCACCGTGAGTGGCTTGTCAACGGCCGTTGAGGCCACGATCCGCTCGGCGAGCGATTGTTCGAAGTGCCGGCGGTTGGCGATGCCGGTCAACGCGTCTTCGAGCGACCAGCGCTCGAACTTCCGGGACGCCACCAGTGCCTGTTGCAGGTGCCGCTCGCTCTGCCGGGCGCCGAGCAACCAGGTCACCAATGACTCGCGGCTGCCCAGGCCTTCGGCCACCACGCGGCGCTCGCGTTGGCGCAGTCTGCGGTAGGCCAGGTGCGTGGCGTCGACCTTGCCCTGCAATTCATAGACGTGCGCGAGCAGCAGATCCGCCATGCACGCGAGTTGTTCGTGCTCGACGTTCAATGCCGTCTCGCGCATCGCCGTCAGCTCGGTCTCGGCGCGGGCCCAGTCCTGCTGCGCCCAGGCGAGTTCTGCAGCGCACCAACGCACGAAAGAATCAAGCCAGCTTCCGCCCTCCGACAGCGACAGGCGGGCCGATTCGAGTGCCCGCCGCGCGGCCGAATAATCGCCCTGCCAGATCGCCAGCAGGCTGGTCGACGAAAACGAGATGGTCCGGGCCATGGCGCGGAGTCCGGGCAGCACGGACACTCCCATGCCGGCGGCCTCCAGCGCCAGGCATTCCTTCATCAGGCGATCAAGCTTTGCCAGGCTCTGCATGCGCCCGGTCTGGTAACGTTCATCGACCAGCCGGGAGGCTTCCACCCAGACCTGGTTGATGCGGGGTTGGTAGATGCTCACCGCAGGCTGGCAGCCTTGCGCGGTGCGCACGGCCCGTTCCAGCGATGCGTCGGCGCGGGCGTGGTCGCCACTCCAGCAGTAGGCGAGGCCCAGGACGTTGTAGGCCAGCACGGTTTGCGGCCGGGGCGCGCCCACGTCGCACAAACGCGTGGCAAGAATGGCGGCTTCGACGGCTTCCTCGTTGCGGCCGAGCAGCATGGTGGCGTGGGCAAGCGTCGTGAGGGCGCTGGCCTCGCCCTGCACGTCACCCAGTTGCTCGAAGAGTTGCGCCGCACGGCGTGCCGCCTCGCTGGCGCGCCGCAGTTTGGAGCCGACGCGGTCACAGTGTGCGAGGCAGGCGAGGGCGCGTGCCTCGTAGTGGCGATCGTCGCCAGCCACCGCGGCCAGAACCGCATGCGCGAGCTCACGGGTCTTGTCGAGGCGGCCTTCGTCCATGGCCGCGTAGGCATCGGCAAGGGCGTTTTCCTTGTCCTGGTCAGGATGGCCGGGCTGCAGGCGGGTCACGTCTGACAAGGGTGGACGCTGCGTCGGGGGCCGTTGCCGGACGATGCGTCGGGCTTGCGCGCCAGGTCGATAGTCAAAGCTTGTCCTAGAAACGGGGTGTCGAATGGGACTCTCGCCGGTAATTCTATCGGGATCGATTCCGGCCAGCGGCACAAGTCAGCGTTGACGGACTTCCATCCACATGGCCGCCATACGCTGCTGGCCACAAACCACCCATGTGACCGCATCACGCACCCACGTGTCCTGCATCCAGCACCGCCTGCGTCACCCTCTCACCCAAGAAATCCAGCAACACCCGCACCCGTGCCGGCAGTTGCCCCGGCTTGCCCAGGTAGACCGCGTGGATCGGCTCCCGGTCATTCGGGTTGAAATCTTCCAGGACCGCCACCAACCGCCCTGCGTCGATGTCCGCCTGCACATGGTGCCGCGACATCCGGGCCAAGCCGACACCGGCCAGCACCAGCAGGCGCAGCGCCTCGCCATCGGAGGCACGCAGGTTGCCCGCCACCGGCACTTGCGCAACCTTGCCGTCGATGCACAGCGGCCAGTCGGGCACATTGCGGCGGTAGGTCGGCCCGATGCGGTTGTGCGCCATCAGCGCACGCGGCGTTTGCGGCGTGCCGTGCCGCGCGAGGTAGGCGGGTGCGGCGACGATGGCCTGGCCGGTGTCGCCCAGCCGCCGTGCCACCAGGCCGGAGTCGGGCAGCCGGCCCCAGCGCACGGCCACGTCGGTGCGTTCGTCCATCAGGTCCACCACGCGGTCGGTCAGCGCGATGTCCAGGCTGACCTGCGGATGCAAGGCTAGAAAGTCGGGCACCAGCGGCAGCAGCACATGGTGGCCGAACGGCATGCTGGCGTTGACGCTCACGCGGCCGCTCGGCGCCGCACCCGAAGCGGCGGCGCGTTCGGCCTCGCCCAGGTCGGCCAGCACGCGCTGGCTGCGCTCGAAGAACGCGCTGCCTTCCGCCGTCACCTGCAACTTGCGGGTGGAGCGGTGCAGCAGCCGCGCGCCCAGCCGGGCCTCGAGCCGCAGCACCAGTTTGCTGATGGCCGAGGGCGTCATGTCCAACTGGCGCGCCGCCGCCGAGAAGCCACCGCACTCGACGATGCGCACGAAGGCCTCCATTTCGCCAGAGCGGTTGATGTCGTTGCGGGGCATGGAATCCTCGGTAGGGCTGGTGTCGGCTGTGAATTGAAGTCACGAATCTACGTCCTGCACGATGGCTATGCGGCCACAGGGTTTTGCGCGACGATGCGGCCCATCGCCAGACACCACAGAAAGTCATTTATGGAATACCGCTATCTCGGCCGCTCAGGCTTCAAAGTGCCGGCGCTCGGCTTCGGCGCCGGCACCTTCGGCGGCGTTGGCCCGCTGTTCAGCGCCTGGGGCAACACCGACACCACCGGTGCGCGCCGCCTCGTCGACATCTGCCTGGAGGCGGGCGTGAGCCTGTTCGACACGGCCGATGTTTATTCGAACGGCGCCTCCGAGACCATCCTCGGCGCGGCGCTCAAGGGGCGGCGCCACCAGGCCATCCTCTCCACCAAGCTGTCGTTGCGCATGGGCGACGGGCCGAACGACGTGGGCGCCTCGCGCCACCACCTGATCGAGGCGACCCACGCCGCGCTGAAGCGGCTGGACACCGACCACATCGACATCCTGCAATTACACGCTTTCGACGCGATGACGCCGGTGGAACAGGTGTTGTCAACACTCGACGACCTGGTGCGCGCGGGCAAGGTGCGTTATGTGGGCGTCTCGAATTTCTCGGGCTGGCAACTCATGAAGTCACTGGCCGCGGCCGACCGGCTGGGCCTGCCGCGCTACGTGGCCAACCAGACCTATTACTCGCTCATTGGTCGCGACTACGAGTGGGAACTGATGCCGCTGGGCATCGACCAGGGCGTGGGCGCCATCGTCTGGAGCCCACTCGGCTGGGGCCGCCTCACCGGCAAAATCCGCCGCGGCAAGCCCTTGCCCGAAGGCAGCCGGCTGCACGAAACCGCCGGCTTCGCGCCGCCGGTGGACGACGAGCGCCTCTACCGCGTGGTCGATGCGCTCGACGCCGTGGCCGAGGAGACGGGCAAGACCGTGCCCCAGATCGCCCTGAACTGGCTGCTGCGCCGCCCCACCGTGGCCAGCGTGCTGGTGGGCGCCCGCGATGAAGCGCAGCTGCGGCAGAACCTGGGTGCGTTGGGTTGGTCGCTGAGTACCGAACAGGTGGCGCGGCTCGATGCGGCCAGCGCGGTGACGGTGCCGTATCCGTACTACCCGTATTGGAACGGCCAGTTTTCGGAGCGCAGCCCGGCGCCGGTTTGAGCGGCTTCAGCCTGCATCGCTGTCGGCCCTTGCAGACCCACGCAAAGCCGCGATGGACATCGTTGGCTTGTCCCCTCTCCCGCGTGCGGGAGAGGGCTAGGGTGAGGGCCGGGTGGACGCGCAGGGACGTCAAACACCCCCCCT
>JAQGMQ010000679.1 GCA_028292305.1 Rhodoferax sp. | reverse complement strand
CGAGATGCCGCTGGACCTGCAGGTCAAGCTGTTGCGCGTGCTCGAGACCGGCACCTTCATGCGGGTCGGGGCCACCCAGCTGCAGGAGGCCGATGTGCGGCTCATCGCCGCTTCCAACCGCGACCCCCTGCAGGCCGTGGCCTCGGGCCGGCTGCGCGAAGACCTGTTGTACCGGCTCAATGTGTTTCCGATCCACATGCCGCCGCTGCGCGAACGAAATGATGATGTGCCCCTGCTGGCCCAGCATTTCATCGAAGACATCTCGCGGCGCGAAGGTCAGCAAAAACGCTTCACGGTCTCGTGCCTCGACCGGCTGGCCGCCTACCCGTGGCCTGGCAATGTGCGCGAGCTGCGCAACATCGTGCAACGCGCCTACGTGATGGCGCACAGCGAGGTGGTGGTAGACGACTGCCTGCCGACCACCGATGCGGCGCCGGTGGCGCAGGGCGGCGTGCCGGTGCTGAGCTTTCGCATCGGCACCTCGCTGGCCGAAGTGGAGCGGCAGCTGACGCTGGCCACGCTCGAATACTACGGGCGCCACAAGGAGCGCACCGCCGCCGCGCTCGGGGTCAGCCTGAAGACGCTGTACAACCGCCTCAAGGACTATTCGACCATGCCGATCCGGGACGATTTCGGCGTGGATATCTCGGGCTTCGACAACCTGAGCTGAAGCCACCGCCGCGCGGCGGCTTCAGGTGCCCATGGCCAACAGGCGGCGCCGGTCCACTGGCGGCAGCTTCAGCGCCTGGCGGTATTTGGTGACGGTGCGGCGGGCCACGTTCATGCCCTGGCGCGCCAGCTGCTCGGCGATCTCCACGTCCGACAGCGGATGGGCCGGGTTCTCGGCCGCAATCATTTCCTGCACCACCGCGCGGATGGCCGTGCCCGACGCCACATAGGCATTGCCCATCGGCATCGGCCGCGAGAAGAAATACTTCAGCTCCAGCGTGCCCACCGACGTGGCCATGTATTTGTTGTTGGTGACCCGGCACACGGTGGACTCGTGCACGCCCACTTCCTCGGCGATCTGGCGTAGCGCCAGCGGCTTCATCGCCAGCGGCCCGTGTTCGAAGAAAGACTGCTGGCGCCGCACGATGGCCTGGGCCACCTCGAGAATGGTCGAAAAGCGCTGCTCCACGTTGCGCAGCGTCCAGCGCGCTTCCTGCAGGTGCGAGGCCAGTTCGGTGTGGCTGCCCGGCGTGCCGCCGCGGTGCTGGCGAAACAGCTCGGCGATCTGCTGGTTCAGCTTCAGCCGCGGCACCACGCCCGAGTTCAGGCTCGCCACCCACTGGTTGCGCACCTTGTGCACCAGCACGTCGGGGGTGACGAAATGGGTGTCCGAATGGCTGAAGCGCCAGCCCGGCCGCGGGTCGAGCCGGCGGATGGCCGACGACGCGGCCTCGACTTCGACCCGCAACACGCCCAACCGCCGCGCGATGCCCACGGTATCGCGCTGGGCCAGGCCTTCCAGGTGTTCGGTGATGATGCGCTCGGCCAGGGCGCGCTGGGGCAGCGCCAGTTGCTCCAGTTGCAGCAGCAGGCATTCGCTGATGTCGCGCGCGCCCACGCCCACCGGCTCGAACGACTGCACCAGCTTCAGGGCCGTGCGCAGCTCGCACTCGTCGGCTGGCGGCGCCACGTCGGCCAAGGGGCCCAGTTCGGCCAGGGGCAGGCGCAGGTAACCGTCGTCGTCGATCGACTCGATCACCGCGCCCACCAGCGCCGCGTCGCGGGTCGACAGGGGCAGCAGGCTCGCCTGGCTGCGCAGGTGTTCGCGCAACTGCACTTCGCCCGCGGTGTAGTCCTGCGCTTCGGCCTGGAAGTCGCCGCCCGCGTCGCCGTGCCCGCTGCCCAACGGGCCGCCGTCGCCGGCCTCGCGCCACAGCAGGGATTCGTCCACGTCGTGCTGCCGGTCGTCGGCGGCATCGGCGGCCAGTCGGCCCACGGGGTCGGTCTCCAGCGCGGTGGGTGCGGGCTGGGCCAGATCGGCCAGGCCCGGCAGGGCCGGCGGTGCCGCTTGTGAATTGAGCGCGGTGGCGGCCACCGGCACGGTGGTCGCGTAGTCGTCGGTTTCGAGAAAAGGGTTGCGGGCGACCAGCTCGGCCAGCTCCTGGGCATAGTCGAGCGACGACAGCTGCAACAAGCGCACCGCATGTTGCAGCCGCGGCGTGAGCATCAAACCCTGCCGCGCGTTGAGCCGAAGCGATGGCTCCTGGAACATGGGGTCGATCTCCTGCTGGTGGTGTGGCCGCCGCGGCGCGGCTGCCCAGCCCGTGGCTGTTCAGCTTTACATTGCAACCTCCATGCCTGCGTGCCCGGTAGCGGCCGGCATGCGCACTACGCCGGGGCACGGCCGACGCGAACGGCGTTGCCCCCGTCGCCGGTTGCCACGCGATCGGCAATTTTTACGGCACGGCTGTGTGCCGCCGGCAAAAATTGCCGAATCGGCGGCGCGGTGCCCGCCGCGTGATCGGTCGGCTCGGGCACGCGGTTTGCTACGTGATCAGGAATGGGGCGTCCGCCATGAACTGCACCAGCGCCCTGTGTGCCGCCTTTCGCGGCTTGGCCCAGGCAGCGCTTTTTGGCGCCGCCGCTGGCCTGTAGCTGGTGTATAAGCTTTCCCCATGAGTGAACCGCTGTCCCCTCAAGATGCCCTCCCCGAGCTCCCGTCCGGCACCCCGGCGGCGGCGTTGTCTTCAGGTGCCGACAACGCTCCGAAGCCGATTGAGGCCGATGTGCCGGCTGCTGACGACCACCCGGGCCGTGTGCCCGACCAGGCGGAAGAAGACTTCGCCGAGCTGGCGGACGACGCCGTGCCCGCGCGCGGCTATGACCAGCAGCCCATCATCGGCCTCGGTGGCTCGGCCGGCAGCATCACCGCGCTGCAAAGCTTCCTGCGCGCCAGCCCGGTCGATACCGGGCTGGCCTTCGTGGTGGTGGTGCATCTGGCGCGCGACTTCGAAAGCACGCTGGCGGCGGTGCTGCAGCGCGACACGTCCATGCCGGTGCAGCAGGTGGTCAACGCGGTCAAGGTACAGCCGAACACGGTGTACGTGATACCGCCCGGCAAGTCGCTCAGCCTGCACGACGGCGCGCTGCACCTGGCCCCGCTCGAACACGAGCCCGGCAAGCGCTTCACGGTGGATCTGTTCTTCCGCACCCTGGCCGACTCCAATGGGCCCAGTGCCATTGCTGTGGTGTTGTCGGGCATGGACGGCGACGGCGCCGTCGGCATCAAGCGCATCAAGGAGCGCGGCGGCCTGACCATCGCGCAGGACGCCGACGAGGCCGACTACCCCGACATGCCACGCAACGCCATCGCCACCGGCATGGTGGACTGGGTGCTCAAGGTCGAAGACATGCCGGCCAAGCTGGTCACCTACCGGCAAGTCGGGGAACGGCTCAGGCTGCCGCCCGAGACCGAGCCGCCCTCGGCCCCGCCGCCCGAAGGCCTGAGCGACGAGGCCGCGCTGCGCGACGTTTTTTCGCTGCTGCACACCCGCACCGGGCGCAACTTCAGCTACTACAAGCGCGCCACCATGCTGCGCCGGGTGGCCCGGCGCATGCAGGTGAACGAGATCGCGCACCTGCCCGGCTACCTGCGGTACCTGCGCACCCATCCCGGTGAAGCCGGCATGCTGCTGCAGGACCTGTTGATCAGCATCACCAACTTCTTCCGCGACGCGCATGTCTTCGACGCCCTGGCGCAGCACATCCCCTCGCTGTTCAGGGACAAGGGTTCCGCCGAAGCCGTGCGTGTGTGGGTGCCGGCCTGCGCCACCGGCGAAGAGGCTTATTCCATCGCCATGCTGCTGCAGGAATACGCCCGCAACCTCGACGCACCACCGGCCATCCAGGTGTTCGCCACCGACCTCGACGAACAGGCCATCCAGACCGCGCGCAACGCGTTCTACCCCTCGGCCATTGCGGCGGACGTGTCGCCCGACCGCCTGCGCCGCTTCTTCACCAAGGAGCGCCACGGCTTTCGCGTGCGCCGCGAGTTGCGCGAAACGGTGTTGTTCGCGCCGCACGATCTGCTGGTCGACTCGCCGTTCTCGCGGCTCGACATGGTGTCGTGCCGCAACCTCATGATCTACCTGAACCGCGAAGCCCAGCACCGCGCGCTCGACATCTTTCATTTCTCGCTGCACCCGGGCGGCCTGCTGCTGCTGGGCGCCTCCGAGTCGGTGGACGAAGGCAACGATTGGTTCGGTGCCGCCGACCGCAGGCACCACCTGTATGCCTCGCGTACGGTGCCGCGCTCGGGCCTGGTGCCGATCAGCATTCGGGCGTCGTCGACCATCATGGTCGGCCGGCGCCGCAATGCCGGCGACGCGAGGATGCTGCCAGCGGCACTGGCCCAGTCCGCCGCCGAGCTGTCGCAGGTGCACAGTGCGCTCGGGCTGGACACGGCCGCCGGCCGCCCCATCTCCTGGAGCGACCTGCATTACCGGCTGCTCGAAAGGCTGAGCCCGCCGTCCGCCCTCATCAGTCCGCAGCACGACATCGTGCACCTTTCGGAAGGCGCCGGCCGCTACCTGCAGTTCAGCGGCGGCGAGCCTTCGCGCAACCTGTTCCACTCGGTACTGCCGGCCCTCCGGGTGGAGTTGCGCGCGGCCATGTACCGGGTGGCGCAGTCGGGCGACGGCGTCGAGCTGGCACCGATCTCGCTACAGGTCGGCGGCGAGCGGCGCCTGGTCCGCCTGCGCGTCCAGACGGTGCCGGACATCGCCGCCGACTTCACGCTGGTGGTGTTCGACGAACAGCACCCCGAGGCCCAGCCGCAGCTCACGCAACTGGCCAGCGTGCCGGTCGAGCCCCTGGCGCTGCAGCTGGAGCGCGAACTCGAAAGCCTGAAGCTGCAGCTGCGCGAAATTGTGGAGCAGGCCGATGCCTCCACCGAAGAGCTCGAAGCCAGCAACGAAGAGCTGCAGGCCATGAACGAAGAGCTGCGTTCGGCCACGGAAGAACTTGAGACCGGCCGCGAGGAGCTCACCGCCGTCAACGAGGAACTCACCGCGGTCAACGAAGAACTGAAGAGCAAGGTCGACCAACTGGCCCATGCCAACAGCGACCTGCGCAACCTGATGGCCGCCACCGCCATTGCCACCGTGTTCCTCGACCGCGAGCTGCGCATCACCCGCTACACGCCAAGCGCGGTGAGCCTGTTCAACCTGATCCCGTCGGACGCGGGCCGCCCGCTCAGCGATCTGGCGGGCCGGCTCGACCACCCCGAGCTGGCGCGCGACGCGGCACTGGCGCTGAACGAGCTGATCCCCACCGAGCGCGAGGTCGCGGCCGAGGGCCGGTGGTTCCTGGCACGCGCGCTACCCTACCGCACCACCGACGACCGCATCGCCGGCGTGGTGCTAACCTTCATCGACATCACCGAGCGCAAGCAGGCCGAGGAGGCGCTACGGGTGTCGCGCGAACAGCTGCGGCTGATCCTGGAAAACGCCCGCGACTACGCCATCGTCTCCACCGATCTCGCGCGCCGCATCAACACCTGGAACCCGGGCGCCGAGCGGCTCTTGGGCTACAGCGAAGGCGAGATCATCGGCCAGCTCGCCGATGTGGTGTTCACCCCCGAAGACCGCGAGGCCGGCGCGCCGGCGCGCGAGGCCCACCTGGCCCTGAGCCAGGGCCGCGCGTCCGACGAGCGCTGGCACCAGCGGCGCGACGGCAGCCGCTTCTGGGGCAGCGGCGTGATGATGGCCATGCACGACGCCGAAGGCAAGGCGATCGGGCTGGTGAAGATCTTCCGCGACCAGACGGAGAACCGGCTGTCGCTCCAGGCGCTGGAGCAGAGCCGCGCCGAGGTCGAAGCCGCGAGCCGTGCCAAGGACCGTTTCCTGGCCGTGTTGTCGCACGAGCTGCGCACCCCGCTGACGCCGGTGCTGATGGCCGTGGACGCGATGTCCGCGCGTGATGACCTGCCCGAGGCGCTGCGCGAGATCCTCGACATGGCGCGGCGCAATGTGATGGCCCAGACCCACATGATCGACGACCTGCTCGACGTGACCCGCATCTCGAACGGCCGGCTCGACATCGTGCCCGCGCCGATGGATCTGCACGAAGCCGTGCAGGCCGCCATCGACGTGTGTCAACCGATGATGACCGAAAAGGGGCAGCACCTGGTGGTCGAGCTGCTGGCGCGGCGCCACGTCACCATTGGTGATTTCAACCGCCTGCGCCAGGCCATGTGGAATCTGCTGCAGAATGCCTCGAAGTTCACACCGGCGCGCGGCAGCATCACGGTGACCACGACCAGCGAAAACGGCGACTTCACACTGGCCGTGAGCGACGAGGGCATCGGCATCGCACCCGAGGTGATGCCCACCATCTTCGATGCCTTCGCCCAGGGTGGCACGGGGATTGCCAGAGAATTCGGCGGGCTGGGGCTGGGCCTGGCCATCGTCCAGGCCACCGTCGAAGCCCACGGCGGCAGCGTGCACGCGCACAGTGCCGGGCCGCACAGCGGAGCCCAGTTTCGAATCCATCTGCCACTTGGTGGCAAGGAAGGTCCATGAGCCAAACGCAGCTGACCCAGCCGGCCCGCCGGCCCCTGCGCATCTGCGTGGTGGAAAACCACGCCGACACCCGGCACATGCTGCGGGTGCTGCTGCGCCAGCAGGGCCACGACGTCGACCTGGCGGAGTGTCTGGTGGCCGCACGTGCCTTGTTCGACAGGCAGGCGTTCGACGTGCTGATCTCCGACATCGGCCTGCCCGACGGCGATGGCTGGCAACTGCTCGAAGACCTGGTGCGGCAACAAGCGCCGCCTC
This sequence comes from Rhodoferax sp., assembly GCA_028292305.1. Classification (GTDB taxonomy): domain Bacteria; phylum Pseudomonadota; class Gammaproteobacteria; order Burkholderiales; family Burkholderiaceae_C; genus Rhodoferax_B. Next base: position 241 of record JAQGMQ010000679.1, on the reverse strand, counting down.
AGCATTTGTTCGCCATCGCCATCAGCGGTTATGGCACCAGCGCCGACCACGCGCGCAGCCTGGCCGCGGGCTACCGCTACCACTTGGTCAAGCCGGTGGCGCTGGCGTCGCTGCTGCCCTTGCTGCGCGAGGCGGCCGACAGCGCCGGCTTGACCACCGAGGCCTGAGCGTCGGAGGCCGATCTGCGCAGGGCCGGCGCGACGCGGCCAGACGGCTTGCCGCGTCGTCAGCGCGATTGCAC
>JAQGMQ010000658.1 GCA_028292305.1 Rhodoferax sp. | reverse complement strand
CGGCCTGGTGATGTTCACGGTGGACGCCGAGACCCAGCTCGGCCGCCGCCGCATCCCCAACGAGGAGATCGCCGAGGCGGCCCAGCAGAACAGCGACATGATGATGGCCTTCGCCAGCATCGATCCGCACAAGGGCAAGATGGGCGCGCGCGAGGCCGAGCGCCTGATCCGGGAACACGGCGTCAAGGGCTTCAAGTTCCACCCCACGGTGCAGGGCTTTCACCCGTACGACCGCATGGCCTGGCCGATCTACGAAGTCATCAACGCGCACAAGCTGCCCACCATCTTCCACACCGGCCACAGCGGCATCGGCAGCGGCATGCGCTGCGGTGGTGGCCTGCGGCTCGAATACAGCAACCCGATGCACCTGGACGACGTGGCCATCGACTTCCCCGACATGCAGATCGTGATGGCCCACCCCAGCTTCCCCTGGCAGGACGAGGCCCTCTCCGTGGCCACCCACAAGCCCAATGTCTGGATCGACCTGTCCGGCTGGAGTCCCAAATATTTTCCGAAGCAGCTCGTGCAATACGCCAACACGCTGCTGAAGGACCGCATCCTGGTCGGCTCCGACTACCCGCTGATCACGCCCGACCGCTGGATGAAGGACTTCGAAGACGCCGGCTTCAAACCCGAGGTGATGCCGGGCATCCTCAAGGGCAATGCGATGCGGCTACTGGGTGCGGGCGTGCCGGGCTAGCCGCCGACGTGAACCACCGGGCGTGACGTCTTTGTTTCGACGTTACCGCCGGCGAAAACAGGGCCGGGTGGACAATGCGGATCGCCTTCCTTGCGTTCCTCCATCTCCGCCCATCCCCACCCCATCGCCACCCCACCGCCATGTCCAATCTCATCGTCCACGGCGGCAAGCCGCTGAACGGCCGCATCGTGCCCTCGGCCAACAAGAACGCGGTACTGCCCGTGTTGTGCGCCACGCTTTTGACCTATGCGCCGCTGCGCCTGCACGGCGTGCCCGACATCACCGATGTGCGCAAGATCCTGGACATCTTCCGCACGCTCGGCAGCGAGGTCGCGCTCGACCAGGCCACCGGCACGCTGGCGCTGCACCACCGCGAAACCAGGTTCGACGCCGCGCAGCACCGGCTGCCGGAAGAGATGCGTTCGTCGATCATGCTGGTGCCGCCGCTGCTGGCGCGTTTCGGCGTGGCGCGGCTGGAGGACAACGTCAAGGGTTGCACGCTCGGCGTGCGCGAGATCGATCCGCATGTCGACGTGTTTCGCCGCTTCGGTGGTGAGGTGGAGCGCACCGAAGGCTCGCTGATGGTGCGCTGCGCCGGCCCGCTCAGGCCTGCCGACCACTGGCTCGATTACGCGTCGGTCACCACCACCGAGAACTTCGTCTTGTGCGCGGCCACCGCCGCCGGCACGTCGACCTTGACCAACGCCGCTTCGGAGCCGCATGTGCAGGAATTCTGCCGGTTCATGGCCATGCTGGGTGTGCGCATCGAAGGCATCGGCACCTCGCGGCTCACGGTGCACGGCGGCGGCACGCTCGGCGGCGGCGAGTTCCGCTTCGACGAGGACTTCCACGAGATCACCACCTTCCTCGCGCTCGGCGCCATCACCGGCGGCAACGTGGAGGTGCGCAACACCGCGCCCGAAAACTTTCCGCTGATCGACCGCAGCTTTGCCAAGTTCGGCGTGCAGATCGTCCATGAAAACGGCTGGTCTCGCGCGATCCGTCTGAATGGCGCGCATGGCCTGAAGGTGGAAACCCCGTTCACCTCGAACGTGCTGACCAAGATCGAGGCCGCGCCCTGGCCGTATTTTCCGGCCGACCTGCTGCCGATCTTCATTGCGCTCGGCGTGCGGGCGCAGGGCAATGCGATGTTCTGGAACAAGGTCTACGACGGTGCGCTGGGCTGGACCGGCGAGTTGTCCAAATTCGGCGCGCATGTGTTTTCATCGGACCCGCACCGGCTCATCACCTTCGGCGGCGCCCCGCTGACGCCGGCCGTGGTCGAGAGCCCCTACATCATCCGCGTGGCCATCGCGCTGTTGATGCTGGCCGCCAGCATCGAAGGCCGCTCCGAGATCCGCAACGCCGCGCCGATCCGCCGCGCGCACCCGCGTTTCGCGGAGAACCTGCGCAGCCTGGGCGTGCAGGTGGAGTGGACCAGCGAAGCCTAGATGCGCAGCAGGTTGCCGGCCTTATTCGGGCTTGATGTTCGCGGCCTTGATCACCTGGGCCCACTTGTCGACCTCGGCCTTCTGGAAGGCGGCGATCTGCGCCGTGCTCAGGTCGGTCGGCTCCATGCCGAAGTTCTTCATCTTCTCCTGCATGTCGGGCTTGGCGAGGATGGTGCGGATCTCGTTGTGCAGGCGGTCGACGATCGGCGGCGGCGTGCCCGCGGGCACGAAGATCGCCTGCCACGACTGCACTTCGAAATCGCCCAGGCCGGTGACGCCGGATTCGGCCACCGTCGGCACATCCGGCATGGACGACAGGCGCTTGGCCGACGTGACGGCAATGGCGCGCAGCTTGCCGCTCTGGATGTGCGGGCCGGCCACCACGGTGGTGTCGAACATCATGTCGACCTGGCCGCCGATCACGTCCTGGATCGCCGGGCCCGAACCCTTGTACGGGATGTGGGTGAACTTGACGCCCGACTTGTAGGCCATGAGTTCCATCGCCAGGTGCTGCGAGGTGCCGGTGCCGGCCGAGGCCGACGACAGCCCGCCCGACGCGGCCTTGGCCTTGCTGGCGGCGATCACGTCCTTCAGCGTCTTGTAGGGGCTGGCCTGGTTGACCACCAG
>JAQGMQ010000422.1 GCA_028292305.1 Rhodoferax sp. | reverse complement strand
CGCGACCGCATTGACGCGAATGCCGCGCGACACCAGGTTCGTTGCGAGCGACTTTGTGAATGCATGTATACCGCCCTTGGTTGTCGCATAGTCGAGCAGCATTTTGTGGCCGAACAGGCCAGTCTCCGAACCGCTATTAATGATGGACGCACCCGGCTTCAGATGCGGCAGCGCCGCCTTCGCCATATGGAAGTAACCGTAAAGATTGGTGCGCATCGTCAGGTCGAAGTGTTCTTCGGTGATGTCCTCGAGAGTCATCGCGTGTTCCTGGAACGCCGCATTGTTGACGAGCACGTCGAGCCTTCCGAACGTATCGACCGTCTGTTTCACCACGTCGTTGCAGAACCGGGCATCGCATACATCGCCCGGTATCAGCAGGCAGCGCCGCCCTTCCTTTTCGACACAGCGCTTGGTTTCCTCGGCGTCGCCGTGCTCGTTCAGGTAGACGATGGCCACGTTGGCGCCCTCGCGTGCGAACAACACGGCCACGGCCCGGCCGATGCCCGAATCGCCGCCGGTGATGAGGGTCGAAAATCCCTTCAGCTTTTCGCTGCCCTGGTACGCGGGCGCCTCGAACCGGGGCCTGAGTGACATTTCGGCTTCGACGCCCGGTTTCTTCAAGCGTTTTGCGGAGAGCAGCGGCACGGGCTGCGGCCGGCCTGCACCCGTGTCCGGCGCCTTCTTCTTTGCGGCGGTCTTGCTGGCGGGCGCAGCGTTGGTCCTGGCCGTCTGCCGGTCCGCCGCGTCCTGATCGCGCTGGATGCGGCGCTGTTTGTCGACGGTGGATGACCGGGCTGTTCTGGCGGACGTTCGGGCACCGGGATGCGCCGATGCCGGGTTTGATTTTTTCATTGCGTTTCCTTTTCAAGGCATGTTCCGGTGCCGCACAGCGAGCGCCTGCAGGAAAGCTGCGAACGCCTGCGTGGCGTTCAACCGCCATGTACCACGGCACGCCGTGCGGACGAGCAGCCGAGCAGCCGAGCCGGATCAAGACCTGACAACTCAGGAAGGCTGGTCGGCGTGTACGTCGCCGGCGTCTTCCCACACCAGCACCGCCAGGCGCATCAACAGGCATAGCGCCGCACCGAAGATGCAGATCCAGGAGCTGGCAATGTAGTCGTCGGCCTGTGCCACGGGCAGCCACCACGTAGTGGAAAACGCCAGCGCGGCAGCCACCACCAAGGCGTAGAAGCCGGCGATCACACAGGAGTCCACATGGCCCAAAACCACGAGCTGGCTGTACTTCGCGTTGCGCATGACGAATCTCCCGGGAGGTCGGTCGAAAAGCAGCCAGGCACCGCGCCAAGCCATGCAGCAGAAGTTAAGTGGCCGGCCATCGGCGCCAAGTCAGTCCTTCGCATCGCGTTGCGTAGGAAAAACGCCTGCGCACGCCGTGGTTGGGCGTCACCCGCAGACGCGCCAGGCGACGCAATGCGCCACGGCCGAGGCGCGACGGACTATGCGCAAAAACTTGAAACGGACTATGCCGCCGTCTCAAGTGCGATTTCAGCCAGGCGCTTGGCACCCGCCAACGACCCCGCACCGGCGATGAACCGGCCGTTATGGCAGAACACCGCATCGGGCACGCCCGTCACCTCGGCCAGCTCGGCCAGGCGCAGCCCGGCCCAGGGATTGGGCAGGTCTTTGCGTGCCTGGAACGAGTGCGGCTCTACCGTAACCACGTGCACCTGGTACTGCTGAGCGCTGGAGTCGGGGTAGACCACGAACAGCACTTCAGGCATTTCCTTGCTGACCACCTCACGCCAAGGCAAGCCGCCGCGGGGCATCAGCAGCGCCCGGCCATCGAACAGCTTCTCGGCGTGGCGCACCAGTTGCGCGCCCTGGTACTTGGACCGTAGCTGGCCCAGCGTGGCCGTCAGGATCGTGGTGATGACGCCGACCGCCTCGCGGAAATTGGCCAGGGCATTGACTTCGTCCTGGTGCGCATCACCGCGTGTGTCCCAGGTCGTGTTGAACTGGGACATCAGCGCCGACAGGCCGAACAGGCCCGGCGCGCCGTGTGCCGCGCCGGTATCGGCCCGGTCCAGATGCTGCACAAGCTCTTCGTCGAGCGCCTCGGCCACGCTACGCGCGAGCGCGGAGTCGTTCAAACCGAAAGTCTTCTCGACCAACGCGGGGCCATAAGCGTGCCAGACCAGGCCGGCGCTCGCGTAGACGACACCGCTGTCACGCGCGCCGGCAAAGCCACGCTGGTGGTGGTCGAAGCGGCCACGCGCCGCGTCCCATTCACCGCCCACATCGACGGCGAAGTCGGCCTGTGCAATCACTTCTGCATCGCGGGTGCGCAGCAGCGCGGCATCGGGGTGCAGCAGCAACAGAACGGCCACGCCGAACACGTCGTCGGCATGGAACGAACCGTTGTGCGTAGCGATGACAACGGGGCGGGAGTTTGCAAGGGAGGTAGGCATCATGGAACCGGTGGGTCAGCCGAGCTTGTGCCGCGTCTTCAACAGGCCCAGGCCCAGCGCAATGAAGGTGCCACCCACGATGCGGTTGAACAGCTTGGCACGTGCCACCACGTGTTCTTTCAACAGCGAGATCAGCACCACATAGAAGGCGTGCGAAATCAGCGCGCAGATGGCGAACGTCGTGGTCAGCAGCAGGTATTGCGTGAACAGGGGCACGTTGGGCATGATGAACTGCGGGAACAGTGCCGAGAAGAACAGAATCGATTTCGGGTTGGTCAACGACACGCCCAGCCCCTGCGCCACCAGCTGCCAGTTCTTGCGCTCAAGCCGTTGCGTGGGCGCCAGGCCGGCATCGTCGCCGATCAGTGCATCCTTGCTGCGCCAGCGTTTCACGCCCAACCAGATCAGGTACATGGCACCGACCACCTTCATGACCAGAAAAGCATCCGCCGACATGGCCAGGATGGCCCCCATGCCGATCATCGCCAGCCCCGACACCACGAAGATGCCCGCCGAGCTGCCAACCGAGCTGAACGCCGTTCGCTTCGCACCGACGTCCATCGAGTTCGACACCGCCAGCAGCACCGCCGGGCCGGGGGTGAAACACATCAGCAGGGAAACGCCGCAAAAGAGGAGCCAGTGGGCGAAGGTCATGGTTGGGGCTACCTTGTAGAGGGTTTGAAATGAAAAATCCCCAAGCAAAATAAATTGCTCAGGGATTTCATTTGGCGGAATCGGAGGGATTCGAACCCTCGATGAGGCTCTACACCCCATACTCCCTTAGCAGGGGAGCACCTTCGGCCACTCGGTCACGATTCCAATCCTTCGATTATGTCATGAAAAATTGGCGATTCACGCCGCGGGCTGGTCGAGATCGAAAGCTTTGTGCAGGGCGCGCACGGCGAGCTCCATGTACTTTTCGTCGATGACCACCGAGGTCTTGATCTCGCTGGTGGAGATCATCTGGATGTTGATGCCTTCTTCGCTCAGGCAGCGGAACATCTTGCTGGCCACGCCGACGTGGCTGCGCATGCCGATGCCGACGATGCTGACCTTGCAGATCTTGGCGTCGCCCGTGACTTCTTGCGCGCCCAGGCCGGGCAGCACTTTTTCCTTCAACAGGTCGATGGTGCGGGCGTAGTCGTTGCGGTGCACGGTGAAGCTAAAGTCGGTGATGCCGTCCTTGCTGACGTTCTGGACGATCACGTCGACATCGATGTTGGCATCGGCCACGGCGCCCAGGATCTGGTAGGCGATGCCGGGTTTGTCGGGCACGCCGAGCACGGAGATTTTGGCTTCGTCGCGGTTGAACGCGATGCCGGAAACGATGGCTTGTTCCATATTTTCGTCTTCTTCAAAAGTGATCAGGGTGCCGGACTTGGACTCGGCTTCGATGTCGATGTCCCACGGCGTGAAGCTCGAAAGCACACGCAGCGGCACCTTGTACTTGCCGGCGAATTCGACCGAGCGGATCTGCAGCACCTTGGAGCCCATGGAGGCCATCTCGAGCATCTCCTCGAAGCTCACGGTCTGCAGCCGGCGCGCTTCGGGCACGACGCGCGGGTCGGTGGTGTAGACGCCGTCCACGTCGGTGTAGATCAGGCATTCCTGGGCCTTCATGGCGGCAGCCACGGCCACGGCCGAGGTGTCGCTGCCGCCGCGGCCGAGCGTGGTGATGTTGCCGTGTTCGTCGACCCCCTGGAAGCCGGCGACGATGACCACCTTACCCAGCGCCAGATCGGCGCGCACGCGTTTGTCGTCGATGGATTCGATGCGGGCCTTGGTATAGGCGCTGTTGGTGAGGATGGGCACCTGCCAGCCGGCGTAGCTGACGGATTCCATGCCTTCGGTCTGCAGGGCAATGGCCAGCAATGCGACCGAGGCCTGTTCGCCGGTGGAGGCCAGCATGTCCAGCTCACGCTGGTAGGCCTCGTTGGTTTTTGCCGGTGCGAGTTCCTTGGCCAGGCCGAGCAGGCGGTTGGTTTCGCCGCTCATGGCGCTGGGCACGACCACCATCTGGTGGCCGGCGCGCGCCCACTTGGCGACGCGTTTGGCGTCGTTGCGGATGCGCTCGGTCGAGCCCATCGAGGTGCCGCCGTATTTGTGAACGATCAATGCCATGAAATGATGAGGGACAGTTTGAATCGGAGGGTCGCACCAGACGGAGCGACGTAAAAACAGCCCCCGGCAGCGGATCAGCGGCCGAACTCCTGAGGGCGGGAGGCTCGGCTGGTCAGCGGAACATCGGGCTCAGGCAGCGGGGGGCAAAGCCTCGGGATTGTACCAATCCAGGCACGGCCCCTGGCGCACCAGGAAACCCGCGCCCACCTTGAGATGGATCTTGTGGCCACGGGTGCGGCAGGCGTCCACCTGGCGCAGCACTTCCTGCAGTTGTGCGGCACTCGGCGTGGCCCCCGGGACGGCCTTGAGCCAATGCCGCAACACGTTGCCCTGCCGCGCCGCCGACAAGGCCTGCAAGGCGCAAATGGCCGGCGGCTTGCCCACCACGGCCAGGTCTTGCGCGGCCAGTTCATCGAGCAGCGTCTGGGCCTGGGCCGCATGGCCGATGCTGCGTGCAAAAGTCTCGCGAAACTGCGGGAACGCTGCGTCCAGCGCGGGCAACAGCCGGGCGCGGATGCGGTTGCGCGTGTAGCGCTCATCGGTGTTGCTCGGGTCGACCACGAAGGCCGCGCCGCGTGCGGCCAGCCAGGCGCGGATGTCGGCCACGTGCACCTGCAGCAAGGGCCGATGAAACATCAGGCCGTCGCGCTGCCAACTCGCCGGCATGGCGCGCAACCCGGGCAGGCCGGCGCCGCGGCTGAGCGCCAGCAGCAGTGTTTCGATCTGGTCGTCCGCATGGTGTGCCAGGGCCACTGAAGCTACGCTGAACGGGGCCGCCTCGTCTCGCGCCAGCTCGGCGATAGCGCGGTAACGGACGATCCGTGCGGCGTCCTCGGGGCTTTCACCACGCGCGTGGCCAGCCCGCACATGGCGCACCGCCAAGGGCACGTTCAACGCACCACACACGTCTTCGCAATGCCGCACGAAGTCATCAGCCGCCGACTGCAGGCCGTGGTGCACGTGCACCGCCCTCACCTGCCCAGGCCAGCGCGCCGCGCAGGCGATCAGCAAGGCCGTGGAATCGGCGCCACCGCTGTAGGCCACGGCCAGCGGCAACCCGGGCGCGAATGCCGCAATGGCCTGATCGAACGTGGTGCGCATGGCGCGGAACTACGGGTGTTGCCGGCGCTCGAGCTGGTTGTCGACGTAGTAGCGCGCCTTCTCGGCATACATGGCCCGGTCGGCGCGAATCAGCGTGGCTTCGAGCTGGTCGCTCGCGTGGCAAGTGGCATAGCCGATCGCCATGCTGAGCTTGTGGCTTGAATAGAACTGGTTGTTCATCTCGAGGATGGTGCCGATGCGCTCGATCACGCCCTGGGCCATGCGTTCGTCCGAGCCCGGCAGCAGCACGGCGAACTCGTCGCCACCGATGCGTGCGGCCACGGCCTGCGGACTCACCACCTTGGCCAGCACTTCACCGGCGCGGCGCAGCAGGGCATCGCCGGCCACATGGCCTTCTTCGTCGTTGACACGCTTCAGGCCGTTCAGGTCGATGGCCAGCACACTCACCGGCCACGGGCCCTTGCGCGACAGGCGGTTCAGCTCGTCCATGTAGAACGCGCGGTTGCGCAGCTGGGTGAGCGAGTCGTGTTTGCCCAGGTATTCGAGATAGGCCTCGGCTTTCTTGCGGGCGGTGATGTCGACCAGCGACACCAGCACCAGATCCCAATTTTCCATGTGGCCCGGCAACACCGCGAACTGCATGTGGATGTTGATCAGGTCACCGTTCAGGCCGTAGTTCACCACCTCGCGGTACTGGTTGGTCTTGCCCTGCCACAGGTCGAGCAGTTGCTCGGCGAACGAGTCGCGCATCTCGTCACGGAAGACGTCACCCAGCCTTTGCAGCAACTGCGCCTTGCCTGCCGCGCCGAACATGGCCAGCGTCTGCTGGTTCACGTCGATGACGCGGATCTCCTGCATGCAGCGCGTGATGAACTCGGGGTGCACGTTCATGAAGGTGCGGAAGTCCTGGATGCCGTTGGCGCGCACGCCGTCGATCAGCCGCTTCACCGCGCTGAAATCTTCGACCCACAGCGACACCGGCGAGTAGTCGAACAGGTTGCGGCCGTGCTGCTCGCTCTGCACCAGCTGACGCGAGGTCTGCAGTTTTTCGGTGACGTCCTGCAGCGACAGCAGGACGCGGTCCCAGCTGTCCTCGTGGCCCTGCAGCACCTTGGCCTGAATCTCCACGTCGAGCCTGCGGCCATCCAGCGCGTAGTTGACGGTCCTGCTGAAGAAGCCGAGCTGGCCGTCCCACAGTTGCGACAGCTCCTGCAGCATGTGGTCGAACATGTCGCCGCGGAACACTTCGTCAAGCCGCGACACCAGTTGCGCCTGGCTCTCGGCCGCGAAAATTTCCAGCGTGCGCTGGTTGACCTTCAAGATCTTCAGCGCCGCCGCGCACTGCGGAAATAGTTCGGGGTGCACGGTCAGGTGCGCTCGCAGATCGGTCACGCCGGTGGCGCGCCAAGCGTCGAACAATTGCTTCAGCGCACTGAAATCTTCCAGCCAAAGCGACACCGGCGCCATCTCGAACATGTGCTCGAAATCGGTCTCTGTTGACAAATGGGCCATGCGTGAAATCCTCCTGGCCGGTATTGTGACCGCAGGCCTCGCCGGCGCAGGAAATGCACCCCGCATTCGCCCGGAATCCGGACAAAAAAAAGCCAGGCCCCGTGAGAGGCCTGGCTTGCTGGCGAACCTGGTTCGCTCAGTGATCAGTGATCAGTGATCAGTGATCAGCGTGCTGGCTTGACGATGCGCTTTTTAGCCGCGTCGCGGGGCACGAACACCTTGCCACCCAGGCCGGTAGGCGCTGGTTTGCCGAATGCGGGCTTGCTGCCAGCAGGACGGCCGGCGCCGAAGCCGCCACGGTCGCCACCGCGATCGGCGCGGTCGCCACGGGGGGCGAAGTCTTCGCGGGGGGCCGAGAAACCTTCGTTGAATCCACGGCGCGGGCCGCGGTCATCACGTTGACCGAAACCACCGCCAGCGCCGCCGGCTGGCGCACCGCCACCAAAGCCGCCGCCGAAACCACCCTGGCCGCCACCGTTGTCGCGGTTGCCCTGGTAACCACCACCGGCACCGGTACGTGGTGCTGGCGGACGGCTGTTGCGGTCGTTGAAACCGCTGGCGCCGCCGTAGCCGCCACCGCCTTCGCGGTTGCCGCCGAAACCACCACCACCGCCACCGCTGCGGCCCGAAGGACCGAAGCTGCGGCCACGGGGTGCGCCGTCACGGCTGCCGCCACCGAAGCCACCGCCACCGGCGCGCGGAGGACGCGAGTCGGGCTGGCGCTGCTGGGGTTCCATGCCGGGAATCGTCTCGGCCTTGAACTGCTGGCGGCTGTAGCTTTCGATGTCGAAAATCTTGCGGCGGTCGCGCATTTCAGCGAACGTGACGGCGATGCCGTCGCGGCCTGCACGGCCGGTGCGGCCAATGCGGTGGGTGTAATCCTCGGCCTTCATCGGCAGACCGAAATTGAACACATGGCTGATGCTCGGCACGTCGATGCCGCGGGCGGCAACGTCGGTGGCCACGAGGATCTGCACCTGGCCCTGGCGCAAGGCCATCAGGCGGCGGTTGCGCAGGCCCTGGCTCAGCGCACCGTGCAATGCCACGGCGCTGAAGCCTTCCTGCTGCAGGTCGTTGGCCAGGCCGTCGCATTCGATCTGCGTGCTGGCGAACACGATGGCCTGGGCGATCGTGGTGTCGCGCAGCCAGTGGTCGAGCAGCTTGCGCTTGTGCTGGGCGTTGTCGGCCCAGAACAGCACTTGCTTGATGTTCTGGTGTTTTTCTTGCGGGCTGTCGATGGTGACGCGCTGTGGCTCGCGCATCACGCGCTGGGCCAGTTGCTGGATGCGCGGCGCGAACGTGGCGCTGAACATCATGGTCTGCTTGCGGCCGATGGTCATCTGGTTCACGTCGGCGAGGTCGTCCGAGAAACCCAGGTCGAGCATGCGGTCGGCTTCGTCGACGACCAGGAATTGCACCTGGTCGAGCTTGATCTGCTGCGAGCGCTGCAGATCGAGCAGGCGGCCAGGGGTGGCGACCACGAGGTTGGCGTTCTGCAGCTTGGCGATCTGCAACTGGTAAGGCATGCCGCCCACCACGTTGGCGATGCGCAGGCCGCGGCAATGCTGCACAAGGCCGATGGCGTCGTGGGCGACCTGCTGGGCGAGTTCCCGCGTCGGGCAGAGAATCAGGGCGCCAGGGGTGGCGGCCTTGAAGTTGCGCTGGCTGGTCGGGTCCTTGCGCTTGGCGCGCTTGGGGGCTGGCTCGCCCTTGGCAGCAGCGTCAGCCACAGCGGCCTCGAATTCGGCGCGTTCGGCGGCTTCGGCTTCGGCTTGCTGGCGCAGCAGGGTGTGCAGCACGGGCAACAGGAAGGCTGCCGTCTTGCCGCTGCCGGTCTGGCTGGAGACCATCAGGTCGACAAAACCGGCGGACTCGCCCTGCATGGCCATCGGGATGGTCTGCTTTTGCACGGCGGTGGGCTGGGTGTAGCCCAGGTCGGCCACGGCTTGCACCAGTTCAGGAGCCAGGCCCAGCATCACGAAACCGTTGGGTTCCGCAGCGACTTCGGCGGACAAGGCCTCGGCTTCGGTGGCTTCAACAGCCAGGTCGGCACCGGTGTCATCGGACTGCAGGGTCTCGGTGACGAAGGTGTCGTTGTTGTCGGAGGAAAAGGGAACTGCAGGCGAAAAGTCGCCCGCGACGTCGAAAGAGTCGTTCATTTAATTACTACCCACGGAAACGCCACAGGAACTGCAGCGAGGCCCGTCAATGGTTAAAAAACATCAACCATCAAACGGGGCCAGTACCTTGTTACCTTGTTGGCGGCCTGCAAGAAGACAAGCGGGCCAGGTACTGGTTGACGCAACTTTGTGCGCCAGGTGCATGAAGGGAGATGTGCAAAGTGCACCGGTGTTTCCAGTGCAGCCTCGAATTATAAGACGGATTCGGGTTTTTACCTAATCCCTTGGAACTCAACCTGCACTCATGCGCAAAAAATGTTCGCGGTAGTGCGCCAGTTCCTCGATGGACTCGTGCACGTCGGCCAGCGCCGTGTGTTTCTGCTGCTTCTTGAACGCCGCCGCGACCTCGGGCCGCCAGCGCTTGGCCAGTTCCTTGAGTGTGCTCACGTCCAGGTTGCGGTAATGGCAGAAGGCTTCGAGCCTGGGCATGTATTTGACGAGGAAGCGACGGTCCTGGCCGATGGTGTTGCCACACATCGGCGACGCGCCCTTGGGCACGTATTTCGCGAGGAACGCGATGATCTGCTGCTCGGCTTCGGCTTCGGTCGTGGTCGACGCCTTGACCTTGTCGATCAGACCGCTGCGGCCATGGGTGCCCTTGTTCCAGGCGTCCATCTGGTCGAGCTGCGCATCGGGCTGGTGGATCACGAAAACCGGCCCTTCGAGGCGCGGCTCGAGGCCGGGGCCGGTCACGACGACGGCGATCTCGATCAGGCGTTCGGTGTTCGGGTCCAGGCCGGTCATTTCACAATCGATCCAGATCAGATTCTGGTCGGATTTGCCAAGGCGGGCTTCGCCTTGTTCGCTCGGGGGGTTCAGTTCAGCCATGTCGACAATTGTCACCGATGGCCTACACTTCCGGCCGATGTTCACACCCGCAGACTCCGCTTTTTTGACGCCCTCCAGCGCCCTGACCCTGGCCTTCGCAGCCGCCCTGCTGCTTGGCCTGGTGGTGAAATTCTGGCTGGCCTCGCGCCAGATTCGCCACGTAGCCCGCCACCGCGATACGGTGCCCGCGGCGTTCGCCGGCACCATCACCGCCGCGGCCCACGGCAAGGCTGCCGACTACACCATCACCAAGGCCCGCTTCGGCCTGATCGAACTGGCTTTTGGCGCGGTCGTATTGCTGGGTTGGACACTGCTCGGCGGGCTGAACGCACTGAACCAGATGCTGCTGGGCTGGCTCGGCGGCGGCATGCTGCAGCAGTTGGCGCTGCTGGCCGCGTTTGCCGTCATCGGCGGCTTGATCGACCTGCCTGGCACGCTGTACCAGACCTTCGTGATCGAGGAGCGCTTCGGCTTCAACAAGATGACCTGGAAGCTGTGGTTGGGCGACGCACTCAAGTCGAGCCTGGTGGGCGTGTTGATCGGCCTGCCGATTGCAGCGCTGATCCTGTGGCTGATGGGTGCGGCCGGCAGGTTCTGGTGGCTGTGGGCCTGGTGCGCGTGGATGGGTTTCAACCTGCTGATCCTGATGGTTTATCCGACTTTCATCGCACCGATGTTCAACAAGTTCAAGCCGCTCGAAGACGCCGCCTTGAAAGACCGCGTGACCGCGCTGATGCAGCGCTGCGGCTTTGCAGCCAAGGGTTTGTTCGTGATGGACGGCAGAAATCGCAGCGCACATGCCAACGCGTACTTCACGGGCTTCGGCGCGGCCAAACGCGTGGTGTTCTACGACACGCTGCTGGCCAAGCTTTCGCCGGGCGAAGTGGATGCCGTGCTGGCCCACGAGCTGGGTCACTTCAAGCACAAACACATCATCCAGCGCATCGTCACCCTGTTTGCGCTGAGCCTGGTCGGCTTCGCCCTTCTGGGCTGGCTGTCGCAGCAGGTGTGGTTCTACACCGGCCTTGGCGTGCAACCCGACTTGAACGGCGCGCCCAACGATGCGCTGGCCTTGCTGCTGTTTCTGATGGCGGTGCCGCAGTTCAGCTTTTTCATCTCGCCGCTGTCGGCGCAGGTCTCTCGCAAACACGAGTTTCAGGCCGACGCCTATGCCGTGGCCCAGACCAGCGGCGCCGACCTGTCGGCCGCGCTGTTGAAGCTGTACGAAGACAACGCCTCCACCCTCACGCCCGACCCGGTGTTCGTGTAGTTCTATTACTA
>JAQGMQ010000634.1 GCA_028292305.1 Rhodoferax sp. | reverse complement strand
GCCAGGTCGCTGCGGGTGGCCACCTTGATCACCGGCACTTCGGCCAGCCCATAGGGCGTGCCGCGGCCGGTGGTGAACACGTGCAGGTTCATGCCGGCCGCCAGTTGCAGCGTGCCGCAGATGAAGTCGCTGGCCGGCGTGGCGGCATAGGTCAGGCCGCGGGTCTGGAGCTTTTCGCCCGGAGCCAGCACGCCGCTGATGGGCGAGGAGCCGGACTTGACGATCGAGCCCATGGCCTTCTCGACGATGTTCGACAACCCGCCCTTCTTGTGGCCCGGCGTGGTGTTGGCACTGCGGTCCACGCTGCCGCGCTTCAGGTAGGCGTCGTACCAGGCCATCTCGCGGATCATGGCGGCGGCCACTTCGGGCGTGCTGGCGCGCGACGTGAGCTGGTCGATGCCGTCACGCACTTCGGTGGTCTCGGAAAACATCACGCTGGCGCCAGCGCGCACCAGCAGGTCGGTGCAATAACCTACGGCGGGGTTGGCCGTCACGCCGCTGAACGCGTCGCTGCCGCCGCACTGCACGCCCACCACCAGTTCGCTGGCGGGCACGGTTTCGCGCGTGCGGGCGTTCAGGCGCTCGAGGTGTTCCTCGGCCTGGCGCATGATGGATTCGACCATCGACATGAAGCCCACATGGGCGTCGTCCTGCAGGCAGACCACGTCGAGCTTGGCGTCGGCGGTCTCGCCCACGTCGGCCACGTTGCGCTCGTCGATCAGCGGGATGCTGCCGGGCGGCAACAGGCGTTCGGGCTGCAGCTTCTCGCAGCCCAGGCTGACCACCATCACCTCGCCACCGAAGTTCGGGTTGAGGCTGATGTTGCGCAGCGTGCGGATCGGGATGATCGCGTCGGGCGCGTCGATGGCCACGCCGCAGCCGTAGCTGTGCTCCAGCGCCACCACGTCGTCCACATTCTTGAACTTGGGCAGCAGCTCGGCCTTGATGCGCTGCACCGCGAAGTCGGTCACGCCGGCCACGCACTGCACCGTCTGCGTGATGGCCAGGATGTTGCGCGTCCCCACCGAACCGTCGTAGTTGCGAAAGCCCTCGAAGGTATAGCCCTCGAGCGGCGGCTGTGGCTCGGGCTTGACCGTGGCGATGGGCAGGTTGTCGAGCTCGCGTGCATCGGGCATCTTCAGCAGGCGCTCATGCACCCAGCTGCCGGCCGGGATGTCCTTCACGGCATAGCCGATCGGCACGTTGTAACGCAGCACCGTGCCGTCGGCCGGCAAGTCGACCAGCGCCACCTTGTGGCCCTGCGGCACGTGGTCGCGCAGCGTCAGGCCTGATGGGAACACCGTGCCCGCGGGCAGGCCGCCATCGTTGGCCACGATGGCCACGTTGTCGCGCTCGTGCATCTTGATGTGGAGCGGCGCTTTGGGAGCTACGGCGGACATGTGGGGAATCCTCGACCTGTGGGGTTTGTTTTAACGGTTGTACCAGGGTCAGGCGATTTGTCTCCGTCCCGTGGTTATCAGTTGTCTGATGACTAGAGTCGAATGATGCCGGAAAGCGCGGGCCACGTCAATGCGCGGCGGCCCGCCGCAGAGCCGTGCAAGCGCGCGTCGCTTACAGCCCGGCCAGCGCGGCAAACCGGCGCAGCAGGTCCGTGGACTCCGGCGTGGGCCCGAGCCTGGCCCGCATGGCCGCCACATCGCGCCCCGCCGCCGCATGCCGCTCGGCACCGCGTTGCAGGCAGGCGTCCAACAGCGGCGCGGTGAATTCGGGATGGAACTGCACCGAAAGTGCCTTCGGTCCGTAACGCAGGATCTGGTGCGGGTCGTGGTCCGAGCGGCCCAACACGGTGGCGCCCGCTGGCGGCACGAGCACGCTTTGCTCGTGGGTCAGAAAGGCCTCGAAGCTTTCCGGCAGATGGCCAAGAAACGCGTCGTCCTTCGCCGCCGCATGCAGCGTCACGGGCAAGCGGCCGACCTCGCTGCCCCCCGGGTGGTAGTCGACCACGCCGCCTAGCGCATGGGCCATGAGCTGGTGCCCATAACACACGCCGAGCAACGGCCGCTCGGCCGCCACCATGGCGCGGGCCCAGTCGCCCGTGCGCTCGCTCCAGTCGGCGCGGTCGGTCACCATTTCCCAGGCGCCGGTGATGACGGCGCCAGCATGGACGTCCACGTCGGGCAAGGCATGACCGAGGAACGGGCTTACCACCTGGGTGTGTACGCCAAGCTCGCCCAGCGCGCGCCGGAACCAGTCGGGTTGCTCGCCGAAATCGTGGCGAATGTCTTCGGGCGGGTGGCCCATTTGCACGATGAGAAGGGTGTTGCGCATCAGGGAACTCGTGTTGGAACCAATGTGACGGTACGGCTGGCTGGGCAGCCCGTCGGCCTAGTTTTCGTCTTCGCCCTCGTCCGCGGCGTCGCCGTCGCCGCTGTCGTCGCTTTCATCGTCGTTGCGCAGGCGCACGTCGAGCCGCTCGCGCAACCCGCGCGATTCTTCCACCCATTGCGACACCGGCACCGGCGCCACCAGGCGCCAGCCGGGCGGGTACAGCGCGGCCAGGCGTGGGCCTTCCTGGGTGTCCTTGCTGGCATACCAGATGGCGGCGCCGACGCCCAGAGCGGCCAGGCTGCCGGCGATCGTCAGCTGCACCCAGCGCCGCCGGTTCCGCGACACGACCCATTCCTGCACCAGCAGTGCGATGCCGATCGCCGCCCAGTCGACCTGCGCACCGAGGCGGCCGAGCTGCGTCCAGCCGAAGGCGAACGCTGTCATCGACAGCAGACTTGTGGCCAGCATCGCGGCCACGAAGGCGGTCAGCACGATGCGCAGGTGCCGCCAGAACTGCGGGTGCCCGGTGAACAGCTTGGTCAGCAACGCCGCCAGGCCGGCCCAGCCGAGCGCGAAAGCCGCGCCGATGGCCATCATCCTGGCCGCGCCGATGCCGAACTTGTTGGGCTCGGTCTGGCCCAGCCAGGCACCCCAGAACTGCAGGCCGGCAAAGGCCAGCAGCAAGGCCAGCGTGATCGCCGCACGCCGCCAGCGGAACGCCGCCAGCACCTGCTCGGGGGCCAGCGCGGTCTGTGCCAGGCGCAGGCGCAGCCGGAAGCGCCCCAGCGTCAGCTCGTCTTCGCCGTTCCAGTCGAAGTGGCTGTCGCGCCCGTACTGCCTACGCCCCTTGCGCACGCCGTTGACGGTGTCGAGCACGTGCACGACCAGACCCGGGATCACCGCGCCATGCGGCGTCGCGGCCGCGTCGACATCCTCGGTGGCCGGAAGGTCGATGCGCAGATGTTCGCCGGCGACGTGGCTGTCCGTCAGCACCAGATCGGCATGCAGCGCGCGGCCTACCGTCAACGGCCAATGCAGCACCTTCATGCTCTGCAGCACGGCACCGCTGCGGTCCAGCACCTCGAGCAGGCCGTTGGCGGGCAGCGCTCCCGTGGCGGCCGCGCCCGAAGGCGCCAACGGCTCCTCCGCATGCGCTCCGTCCAGCGCGTCCGCCGTGTCCACCGAGCTCACCGCACTCATGGCGCAGGCTCCCACTTGAACGCATCCACATAACGCGTGGCCAGCTTGAGGCCGTTGTCGAAGCTCACACCGTAGGCGTCCATGCGGCCGCGCACGCCTTGCGTAGGCCGGTTCAGCGAGGTCACCACCACCGACATGTCGTACAGGCCGCGCAGCTTGCGGTAGGCCAGCATGCAGACCACCGCGCGCATGGCCATGCCGTCGCGGTCGACATAACGCTCGGTGCACTCGGAGGCGGTGCCTTCGGAGTTGCCGCGGCCGTTGAAGTGTTCGCCCTGGAAATGCTTGCCGTACAGCGTGGCAAACCGCATGGCACCGAGCTTCGGTGCGTCGTAGGCCGCATGCCGCATGCGGATGAAACCGGTGGACAGCTTGCCCGCGAACAGCTGGCTGTCGAGCCGGCAGTTGGTGATGTCCATGTCATAGGACTTGAGGTCGCCGTCGCGCGTCTGGC